>JBILEG010000292.1:0-4867 GCA_044352225.1 Pseudomonadales bacterium
GCGATCGCCGACGGAGAGAATCCGCGCTCCATCGAACTGCGCCTGAACGGCTTCCTGGTCTAGCCCGGGGCACGGCCGGCACATGGCTAAGCGCGTCATCCAGGAAGAGGCCATCAACCGCGATCGGTGGATGGTCTCCTACGCGGATTTCATGACGCTGCTGCTCTGTTTTTTCGTGGTGATGTACTCGGTGTCGCAGATCAACGACGACAAATACCGGGTACTGACGCGCACGATGGAGGAAGCGTTCAAGGTTCCGGAAACCGCGATCGATCCGATCCAGGTTGGCGATCCTGTGACGGCCGTCAACCCGGGCGTCGTCAGAGACAGCGTACAGTCGCCCGAACAGCAGCCGACATCGGGTCAGGCGCCGGAGCAGGAGCAAAGAGCCACGACGTCGGAGCCGCAGCTCCCGGAGGAGTTCAGGCGCATTTCCCGCGAGGTGGAGCAGCAGTTCAGCGATCTGATCGCCAAGGATCTGGTGTCGGTGCAAGGCAACGAGGAATGGCTGGCCATCGAGCTGAAATCGAGCCTCCTGTTCCAGAGCGGCGAGGCGGAGCCGGGCGTTGATGCAGCTCCGATCATGGAGGCGCTGGCCGATACCGTGCGCGACGGCGGACTTCCCGTGCGCGTCGAAGGTTTTACGGATGACCAGCCGATCGCGAGCGAGGTCTATCCCTCGAACTGGGAGCTCTCCTCTGCGCGCGCGGCAAGCATCGTGAAGATGCTCGCCGACAACGGTGTTGCCGCCAACCGGCTTGCTGCCATCGGTTATGCGGAGTTCCAGCCCGTAGCCCCTAACGACTCGGAGGAGGGGAGAGCGGCCAACAGGCGTGTGGTGCTGATGATCTCCCGCGCCGCACGGCTGCGTCCCGACATACGGCCAGCAGCGCCGGTCATGCCGGCACCGGTTGCGCGCGCTGCACCTGCAGCCGCTGCCGGGGCTTCGGGAACTTCGGTTGTTGATGCAGGGGGCTCGGAGCCCGGGAAAGTGGTTGCGGTAGAACTCGAAGGCGGTGGCTTGCTGTACACCAGCGAGCCGGCTGGCTCAGCCACTGGCACCGCTCCTCAAAGGGTTCCTCCTACGGGGCCCGGAAACTGAACTGGCGGATCCCGCAAGGAGGTTTCGCATGGATATCTGGGCAGTCGCAAATCAGAAAGGTGGCGTTGGCAAGACGACTACGGTGGTGACGTGCGCGGGCCTGCTGGCCGAGGCGGGCAAGCGCGTTCTCGTGGTGGATCTGGACCCACAGGGTTCGCTGACGGCCTATTTCCGCCTGGAATCCGCGCGGCTCCGCAAAGGGACCTACGAGCTCTTCCGCGAACCGGCGCTTCCGGGAAGGACCGAACTTCTCTCGATGTTCCACCCGGTCTCATCAGGCGAGATCACGCTCTTTCCCGCCCTGCCTGCGTTGGCGACGGTGGAGCGCAGATTCCGCTCCGACGAGGGCGTCGGGCTTCGGCTTGCCCGGGCGCTCGTCGGCATCGAGCATGATTTCGATCACGTCATCATCGACACGCCGCCGGTGCTCGGTGTCCTGATGATCAACGCGCTCGCTGCGGCGGGCATGCTGTTGTTGCCGGTACAGACCGACTATCTCGCCATCAAGGGGCTGGAGCGGATGGCCCAGACACTCCAGATGGTGGTCCGGGCCCGCGGCCGGGAATTGCGCTACAGCGTGATCCCCACCATGTACGAGCAGGGAAGCGAGAGTTCGGCGCAGGGTTTGCGTACCCTGATGCGCAGTTTTGCCGATCAGGTGGGCGGCACGGTGGTGCCCCTCGACGCGAGTTTCCGCGATGCGAGCGCTCGGGGGCTCACGCCCTCCCGTTTCGCGCCCCAGAGCAAAGGCGTTAGAGCCTATCGTGCCCTGCTGCGCGGCATGGGCGCGCTCGAGTCTGATACCGGAAGAAGATTTACGGCCGCCTGAGAGGGCGCGCAGGTTCTGGCATGCATCCTGCTGGAGCGTTGGTCAACGTCAACGAGCCGGCGCGCCGCGCCCACAGGATGCCACCATGCCTACTCACAACCTCACCATTCTTGCGCTCTCGCTGGTCGCAGGGTGTCTGCCTGCGCTGATCGTGCTGGCAGCTGCACTACGGTTGCGATCGATACTGGGCAGACGCCTGCAGCGTCTCGAAGACGCTCTGCGCGTCTACAACGGCGCCAATGCCGAACTCGGCCGCCAACTCCGGGATATGGAAGAGCAGTTCAGGATTCCCGCGCCGGGCTCGGCGGCGGGTCGTGGGATGGAGGGCGTGCGGGTTGCCGCTTCTCCTTTGCGTGCGTCCGAACCGACACGCGCTACCGAACCTGCCCGCACCATCGCCTCCGCACCGGTGCCCGCGCGGCGTGTGCCCGCTGCCGCCGAGTCCGAGTTCAGTGACGCCGAGCTGAAACTCGCGCGGCTGCTGAAGTCACGGCTGCCTGCCATGCGGGCCGGGTAAAAGCGGCGTTTCGCCCGCATCCGGGTCGAGCCAATCCTCCGGCGGCGTGGATTCATCTACCCAGCCGCCGGGCGATTTTCCGCGCAGTGTGTAAGCAAAGGCGATGATCTGGGCAACGCACAGATAAAGCGTTTCCGGAATCTCGTCCCCCAGATCAAGTTCTGACAGCAAGGCCGCCAGCGCGTGGTTTTCGAGCAGTGGCACGCCGTGCTCCCGCGCGACGGCGATGATCCGCTCCGCCGTGTCGTCCTGCCCGCTTGCCGTGACACGGGGCGCGGCCTCTCCGTCATATTCGAGTGCGATCGCACGTCGGCGAACCATTGGCCTCAGGTCCTCACGTCGAGCAATCTGCCGAAGCGCAGTGCTGCCGGCTCGGGTGGGCGGCCGGGCAGGCATTCCACGCGCTCCACCTCGACACCCTGCGCGCGCAGAGCTTCCTCGAGTCCCCCGATGGCCTCTCTGGCTGCACGAACAGTGCTTTCGCGCTCCGCCCAGAGAGTGGTGCCCAGCCTGTGGCCTGTCAGCCGGACCAGCGCGTGGATGGGGCCAAGGCTCGCGCAATCGAGGCAGAGCATCACGCTCCACTCGCGTGCCTCACGGGCGGTTTCACCCCGGCGCCACGGCTGTTCTTCGAGGCGAAGTCTGAGCGAGTCGAAGCCCGAGGCAGACGGGATCGGAATCTCGATGGACCACGCGGGCGCACTGCCCGCAGGATCGTTTGGTGTGCGTGCGTCGTTGAGCGATGCGAGTTGATGCACGCGGGTGCGTGCCAGCGCACCTTCCACCAGCTGCAACAGCTGGCCCACGGCATCGTCTTCCGGTGTTTTCGTTGTCCTGCCCCCGTAATCCCGCCTGCCAGACGGCGCAGCGCCAGGCAGCGGGTCGGCACCTGCAGGCAGTTGACCTCGCGCGTTGTACAAAGCGCTTCCCGCCTCCTGACCAAGGCGGCTTGCCTCGGGCGATCCGCTCGTCAGTGGCAGGCCCGTGGCAGAGCCACGCGGCATCAGTTCGAGCAGTGAAGACCGCAGCAGCCCCAGCGAGGCCTTGAGGTCCCGGCGGAGGATTTCCCCCCGAGTTCCGCCCTCGGCGGCGAGCGCTCCGTGTCGCAGGGAGCCCCTCTGATTTGCGTCAGCCGTCGCTCCTGGGTCTTCGTGTGCAGTCCATGGCATGCCCCGTGCGGCAGCGAGTGCGGGCGCGGGCGCGCGGGCGGGCGGCGGCGGAAGGCCAGAACCGCCAACGTTCTGGCGTAGCTGCTCACCCTCCATCCCGCTTGCCGCCCCTCGTTGCTGTGGCGCGACCGGTGGCCGGGGAAAGGGCGGCAGATCCGGGGCTGAGCGAGAGGGCGGAGGGGGCGGTGTGTCCTTCGGTTGCGCCGGGCCGTTGGTCTCGGGTGAATCGGCAATTGGCACTGCGGCAGTCGCAGTGGCCCGTTGTGGTGGTGCGGGTGGCGAAGCCGTCCCGGCAGTTCCCGCAGGTCCTTCCGGGTGCAGGCTCAATGGTGAGGGGCGGGGCTGAAGCACATCTGGTCCGTTTCGCGGAGATATGCCCGGCGGGGTGGGCCGACGGTCGGCTGGCACTCGCCCATCAATCTCGCGTTCGGCGGCAGGAGCAGGTGTGGCCCTGCCCGCCGGCGTTGCGTTCGACGCTGTTGGAGCCGATGTCGATGTGGACGTTGATCCAGATTCCGTTCCCGCAGTCGGGCCCGGTGTGCCTGCCGATACTCTGGCAGCCGCGGGCGGTCGCATGGACTGACCGTCCAATGCTGAGGGGAGCCGCTCCCGTGTGAGAGAGGCATCACGGGAACCCTGTTCAGCCTGTGCTGCGGACCCGCGTCGCCCCTCGGGTGGAAGGCCATCTCTAGCGGGGGACGCCGGATCGTGTGCATCCGGGCTCGCCGTGGGCCACGGTGTGCGAGACGTGGTTGTGGCATGTGTGGGGGGGGCTGGCGCTGCTCGCTGCTGCGGCACGCTCGTAGCGCCATCAGCCGGGGTTTGCGTTGGCGCGCCCGTATTACGCGCCCCCTGCCCGTGCTCCGGTTGCCCCGGCGTTACTTGCACAGAGGGTGTCGAACTCCGGGGCGCCTCGCTCTGCAGGGGTGGCTCGCGCGCCGGGAGAGTGTTGGAGGGTGTTGAGTTGCGCGAAGGTTCCGCCGCAGGGTGTCCCGGTGTGGGCGCACTCGCGGCAGGCGCGGCCGCGGGGATCATTGGCCGGGAAGAAAGGAGGGGCGCTACCGTCGTTGCGCCCTGAGCTGCCCCTTGTACTTCGGGGGGCGCGCTGCTGCCCGGTGTGAGCCCAAATCCGAAAGCAGGCACTCTTCCCGGAGGATAAGCCTGGTTGCTCGCTGTAGCCGGATTGGCTTGCTGCGGCATGGCGCCTTGGGCAATGCCCGTTCCCGTTCCCGTTCCCGTTCCTGCGACGG
>JBILEG010000293.1:0-4862 GCA_044352225.1 Pseudomonadales bacterium
TGCGGCCAGAGGTCATAACGCGCGACATCGAGAGCGCCCGTCGCCAGCGTCTGCTCCATCAGCCGCACGCGGTTGTCGAGGTTGTAGCGGATGCCCCGGTCGAGCGCCTGTGCCAGCGTGAGCGGCCCACTCAGCGGGTCCTGGGCCTCGAAGAGCTTCGACTGGTCTTCGGTGGCCCGTGCGCTCCTCTGCGCATCATCGAGCGGCGTGGGCACCACGCTGCAACCGGCAAGCAGCAGCGCAGAGGCCAGCGCGAGCGCGAGCGGCCTGGCCTTCACGGCGGGCAAGTGGCCTGTGGCATTGGACATCGGTCGGTCTCCGTCGGTTTTTTGTGAGGGGCTCAGGTACAGAGCCCGGCGTCGCGCAGTTCTTTCAGCACGGCTTGCGCGTCGTCCATGCTGATGCCCTGGTGGACGGCCTGGACGAGCACCAGCTCTATCTCGCGGCCGCTCGGCGACTCGAGCGCGCGCAGCACTTCCTGCAGGGCACGCGGCACGTCGATACCGGCGTCAACCGCCCGCTCGAGGATGAGCGGCGCGATGTCCTGATGCAGGCGTACGCCGGTGAGGATGAGGGCCGAGGCGAGCTCCGGGTTGCCGCTGATCAGGCCTTCCAGGATGCCGAGCATCTCTTCGCGATCGATCTCGGGGAGCTGGTCGAGCATGCCGAGCAGCACAATCAGTTCGTCATCCGCGATGATCCCCGCGAGGCGCTCGGCCTCCGCCTTGGCAGCAGCGGCAGACATCCGCGCCAGCTTGCGCGCAAGCGCAACCGGATCGCGCGCATCTAGCGGCCGGGTGAAGCGTTCGGGCAGGGTGTTGGCATCCAGCACGCGGGCGCTGAAACCCTCCTCGAGATCGATACGTCCGGCGGCGTTCTCGACATAGCCCCTGCCGATGTCGAAGGTCACTTCCTGGTGCCCGTCGGCAAACAGGATCACCCGGATCGCCGTGCCGCGAACGCCGATGGTGGCGATCTGCGTCTTCAGCATCACCTCTTCCTTGCCACGCTTGTCGACCAGACCGGTGAGTGCGCGCAGGCTGCCTTTCACCACGCCCGTGACCATGCGGTCTGCGGCGGGATCGTCAGGCTTGAATTGGTACTCGCTGATCGAAACCACCGTGCCCGGTTGCAGTGCGAGCATGCTCTTGTCGCGCATCACGAAGCGCGCACTGGCACCGTCTGCGGCCTCCAGTACGTCTTGCTGGAAAATGGGATCACGCGCTTTGACCGGGCGCTTCTGGGCTGCGGCCTCCGCCGTGACGCCCCCCCGCACGAACACCGCACGGCCGGCGTTATCGGCCGCGCCGGCGGGTGGCGGCGCAGCCACCGCGGGCAGTGCTACGGCAAGCAGGAGGGTGCCAAGGCAAGCGGCTCTGCACACACGGGCGATCAGGGGCATGTGAGCAATTCCTCTGCCGCACGCAACTGATCGAGGATCTGCTGCTGCTCGTCGGTGAACTGGTCCGCGATGGCGCGCAACTGCGCCTCGAGTGAGGCGTCGGGCTGCGCGCCCCCCTTGGTGGCGTCCGTGAGCGTTATCTCGCCCGTGTCGGTCAGCGCGATATCCTCGCCCGCGATCATGGCCATGATGTCTTCCATCATGTCCTGCCACTCGAGGTCACCGACCATGTAATCCTCGGGCGGCGGCGCGAGCGCCTGGTAGATCCAGGTCTGCTCCGGAGCACCTCCGTAAATGGCGGGATCGAGCGATACGACACCGATGTAGACCACACCGACAGGCGTGGTACTGAACACGGTGGTGCCCGGTATGACCGGCGGTACCGACTGCCCGAAGCCGCCGGTCACGCTGAACGTGACGCCGGGGGGCAGGCCCGAAATGCTCCCGAAATCCCCCACGATGCTGCCGGCACTCAGGATCTGGATCCCGTCGTTCGGACCCGGCACGAAGCCGTTCAGCAGGATCAGGTTCAGGTTCCCCGCCAGCGTCGCCGTGCCGGAGACGATCAGCTGGTCGTACTGGGTCCCCGCAACGGGGCCCGCCAACTCGATGTTCAGCACGCCTGCAACCGTCTGCGTGTAGTTCCCGCTCACCGTCAGGATGCCCGGCGAACTGCCCGGGCTCACCGCGCCGTCGTTCAGGAACAGGGAGGCCGTCACGTCGATTGTGCCGTGCCCCTTCACATCGCCACGGTTGATGAACTGTGCGGCCACGATCTGCAGGTTCTGGCCGGGCGGCACGATGATCGTGCCGGAGTTCACGAAGTCCGCTGTGCCCTGATCGACCACGCCACCGCCCTCGGCGATCAGCAGACCGGCGTTGTCGAGCGTGAGGTTCACCGTGCCGCCGCGCAGCGTCAGCGTGCCGCTGCTCTGGAGTACCGCGCTGCCGTCGAGCGTCGATCCGTCGAGGACCAGGTTGCCGGTGGACTCGATCGTCGAGGCACCCGTCAGCGTGAGCGTGCCGTCGCTGATGGTGAGCGTGTCGGAGAGGTGCAGCGCGACCAGCGTCGTGCCACCACTGAGCTGCGGAGCACCCACGGCATCGGGCACCACAACCGTGTCGATGGACGTGGGCGTGAGGCCCTGGTTCCAGTTGTCCGGGTTGCTCCAGTTGTTGTCACCCGAGGCGTTCGTCCACACCAGATCGCCGCGTGCCACCGTCACCGTGACGCTCTGCGTGACGCCGTCGGCCACCGTGTAGGTGAACGCATCCGTGCCCGTGAAACCAGGGGTGGGCGTGTACTCGACCCGCCCATCGGCAAGGATCTGCACGCTGCCGTTCGTGCCCTGGGTGACCGCAGTGACGACGAGCGCGTTGTCGATATCGCTGTCGTTGGCGAGCACGTCGATCGCCACCGGCGTGCCCCAGACGGTGCTGCCGGAATCGGCGCCGAGCAGTGCGGCATCGTTGGTGCCAGTGATGGTGATCACGAGGCTCGCCGTGGTGCTGCTCAGGCCACCCGGATCCTTCGCGGTGTATGGCGTGGGGCTGGATCCAGCAACGAAATCCTGCTCGTCCTCCACCGTGTAGGCCACGGTAAGCGTGAGTGTCTGGCCCGCGGAGAGGCTGTCGTAGCTCGAGGCGTCGAAGCTCCAGTTGCCCGCAGCGTCCAGCGTGACGCCCGCAGGCGCCGTGCCGAGCAGCGCGAAGCTCAGCGTGTCACCTTCGTCCGCATCCGTAGCGCTGAGCGTGCCCGAGACCGTGCCGTCTTCCAGCACCGAGGCCGTGGCGCCGGGGGATACCGGGGCGTCATTGGTGCCGGTGATGGTGATCACGAGGTTGGTGGTTCTGATCGCGCCCGCGGCATCCGTGACGGTATAGGGCACGGTGAGGGTGAGCGTCTGGCCGGCGGCGAGGCTGTCATAGCTCGAGGCGTCCAGGCTCCAGTTGCCTGCGGCGTCCAGCGTGAAGCCGGCGGGTGCGGTACCCGTGAGCGCGAAACTGAGGGTATCGCCCGTATCCGGATCGCTTGCCGGGAGGGTGCCGGAGACGCTGGCGTCTTCCAGCACCGAGGCCGTCGCACCGGGGCTGCGCGGGGCATCGTTGATGCCAGTCACGATGATCACCAGATTGGCTGTGCTGCTCGCCCCTGCCGCATCGGTCACCGTGTAGGGAACCGTGAGGGTGAGCGTCTGACCGGCAGCAAGGCTGTCGTAGCTCGCAGCGTCCAGGCTCCAGTTACCCGCGGCGTCCAGCGTGAAGCCCGCGGGAGCCGTGCCGGTGAGCGCGAAGCTCTGTGTGTCGCCGGTGTCTGTATCTGTCGCCGTGAGCGTGCCCGAGACCGTGCCGTCTTCCAGCACCGAGGCCGTGGCGCCGGGGGATACCGGGGCGTCATTGGTGCCGGTGATGGTGATCACGAGGCTCGCGCTGCTGCTCAACCCACTCGCATCCGTCACCGTGTAGGGAATCGTAAGCGTCTGGGTCTCTCCTGCGGCAAGGCTGTCGTAGCCCGACGCATCGAAGCTCCAGTTGCCCGCGGCGTCCAGCGTGAAGCCCGGCAGCGCCGTGACATTCGACGAGAACGTGAGTGTGTCGCCCGTATCGGGATCCGTGGCCGGCAGTGCACCCGAGACCACGCCATCTTCCAGCACGGCGACGGTTGCACCCGTGGCGACTGGTGCGTCGTTGGTGCCGGTGATGGTGATCACCAGACTCGCCGTGCTGCTCGCACCAGAGGCATCGGTCACCGTGTAGGGAACCGTGAGCGTTTGTGTCTGACTGGCGGCAAGGCTGTTGTAGCTCTCCGCATCGACGCTCCAGTTGCCGGACGCATCCAGCGTGAACCCGGTGGGTGCCGTCCCCACCAGCGCAAACGTCAGCGTGTCGCCGGCATCCGCATCGGTGGCGGTGAGAGTGCCGCCAGCGCCGGCGCGCTCGATCACATAGCCCCGAGAGTAGCCGTAAAAACTGAGATCATCGGGCGCATCATTCCATCCCCAGCTCCCGTTGAAGAAGTCGTAGGCGAGCTTGTCCTCGCCACCACTCGGTTGGCCCACTCCCCAGTTCGTATAGACGAACGGCTCACCGGTCACCCAGGTGAAGGCGCCCGTCACCCCGTCGATGTACGCACCGAGGTAGAAGTGCGAGCGGCTGGGCAAATCAGTCCGCAACAGCGAGATAAGGAGATTGTCCTCTGCCGCCGAGGTCACAGTCGCAAGATCCCAGCCGCCGCCGAGCGCGAGTGCGGCATCGCGGGCTGCGCTCCACGTAATCCCTTCCGCAAAGACCACGGCGTACTGGCTGGTCGACTGGCCTTCCACCAGCTCGAAGCTGGCACCCGGCGACGTCGGGGCGTCATTGGTACCCGTGATGGTGACGGTGACCGTTGCCGTGCTCGTCAGGCCCGCAGGATCCGTGACCGTGTAGGTGAAGGTGTCGGTGGTGGTCTGCCCCGCTG
>JBILEG010000294.1:0-4860 GCA_044352225.1 Pseudomonadales bacterium
CATGAGTTGCACCTCTTCCCGCCGGAATTTCCGGGAACTCTGGCAACGCACGAGGAACAGGGAAAGTCGTCGGCCCGAAGGCGCCAGGATATGCACGTCGATTTCGTCCAGGGCATCGGTGCGCTTATAGAATGCGTGGTAGTACTCGCTCGCATAGAAGTCGTCGCCCGCCACGTCTTGCAACCAGTAGACCCCGTCGCCCACCCCTTGCGTCATGTGCAGGCTGAAGAGCGGGTCGAGCACATAGGGACCCTGGAAGTAGGCGTCCAGAGGCACTGTCCGCACTGCAGATGGTTTGTGGAAGAGATAAGCGGGCTTGCGGTCGCCGAAAAACTCCATGACGGCACCACCCTCGAAGGGAAGCACTTCCGCAATTGCCGCAAAGAGCCGCGAGTAAAAATCGTCATGGCCCACCGCCTGCAACAGTGCGAGAGCGATGCTCTCGGGGACGTATCCCGTTCGGGATGCTCCGGTCTCGATCATGATGTTTTCCTGGAATGCCGGCCCCATTATGCCCGCGCCGAAACCCCTCTGGTGTCAGGATTGACCAGTCGATGCGCGTGTTCGTAGGCGGTATCTTCCACGAAAGCAATGCCTTCTCGCCTGTCCCGACCAGGATAGGCGACTATGAATGCACCGATGGTGCGGAACCCTTGGAGACTCTGCAGAGCCGGTTCTTCGGCTACGGGGATCTGGCGATGGCCGCGGCACAGGCAGGCTGCAAAGTACACGCCGGTTTCTATGCCTGGGCACAGCCGGCAGCACCGTCTGACCGCGCAAGCTACGAGGAACTTCGCCATCGGCTGATCCTCAGTCTGCGCGAGGCCGGCACCATGGACATGGTGCTGCTCTTCCTGCACGGCGCGCACATCGCAGAGGGCTATGACGACTGCCAGACCGACATCGTGAGACACGCGCGCGCCGTGGTGGGGCCCGGTGTTCCGATAGGTGTCGAGCTCGACCTCCACGCCAACACCACGCGGCAGCTGATCGACGCGGCAGACGTGGTGCTGTGTTGCTGGGAGTATCCGCATATCGATTTCGGCGAACGCGCCCGCAAACTAGTAGCGGCGTGTCTCGAGCTTGCCCGCGGGGCACCGCCACGACGCGTCTGGTTCCGCGCGCTGCCCGCGATTGCCAATCTGCCCACTCGTTCCGGCCCTGGTGCCAACTTGCTCTCGGCGATGGCGACGGCCGAAGCCAATGGCGAGGCTCTGGTCTCTGTTGCGCACGGTTTTGCGCTCTCGGATACGCCGGACACCCATGCTGCGGTCTGGGTCTACGCCGATGATCGCGGCAAGGGGATTCTGGATACGATCGTCGGCAGCTACCTGCGCTCAGCCCAGGAAAGCCACGCACAGGCACCGCTGCGATCCGTGGGCGAAGCGCTGGATCTGGCACTCGGTTGTGGCGTGTCTCCGGTGGTGTTGGCCGACCGTTCGGACAATGCGGGCGCCGGCGCAGCGGGTGACGCCACGTTCGTGTTGCAGGCACTTCTGGCTCGGGGCGTGACGGACGCTGCCATCGGCATGATCTGGGACCCCGCCGCTGTTCAGGCAGCCCACCGCGCGGGTGCGGGTGCGCGGCTGCGTCTGCTGATCGGCGGTCATTTCGGGCCACTCTCCGGCGAGTCGGTAGATGAAGAGGTGGAGGTGCTGGCCACACGCAGCGATCTTGCGCAGCAGGTCTTCGGCATAGGCCAGTCCATGCCGCTCGGGCTTTCCGCAGCGCTGCGGATCCGTGGCGTACTGGTGGTGGTGAACACCATCCGACAGCAAACGATGTCACGGGAAGTCTTCACCGGTCACGGCATCGATCCGGCACGGATGCGCCTCCTGGTGGTCAAGTCGACTAACCACTTCCAGGAGGATTTCGGCCATGTCGCGGCGCACATCATCTACTGCGATGCACCGGGCGCCGGGGCCGAGGACCTGTCGACGTTCGCGTTCCAGCGCCTGCCGCGGCCGTGCTGGCCACTGGACTCGCTCGAAGCCGCGCTCGCACGTGCCATGTGTCCCGAACCGGACATGGCCAGCACGGGGTGTGCCTCATAAGGTCTGGGGAACATCACCCAGACTGCCGTCCGGAGCACAACCGCCATGCACAACACCGGCATCAGACTACGGATATCCGCGCTTGCCGCGGCCTGCGCAGCGCTCTCTTCGCCGCTTGCGCTGGGCGCACAGGGGCCCGCGGCCGGCGCGCTCGAGGAAATCGTAGTCACCGCGCAGAAGCGCGAGGAGTCGCTGGATCGCGTGCCCATCACCATCGACGCCTTCAGCGGCGAGGATCTGGCGAGTGCAGGTCTCAAGAACACCTTCGACCTGCAGTTCGTGACGCCGGGCTTGTCGATCGTGCCCAACCAGTCGGATGGCCAGATCTTCATTCGCGGCGTTGGCTCCAACCTGAACGGCGTGGGCAATGACCCCTCGACCGCGGCCTACGTGGACGGTGTCTACCAGGCTCGCTCACCACTGCTGCTCACGCGGATGTATGACATAGATCGCGTGGAAGTACTGAAGGGCCCCCAAGGCACGCTCTATGGCCGCAATGCCACGGGCGGAGCCATCAACATCATCACACGCGCACCGGAGGCAGAGTCGGGCGGTTACCTCGCCGTCACGGGCGGCGACTACGGTCTGCGCGGTGCCGAAGGTGCGGTCAATGTGCCGTTCTCGGGCGGGGCCTTCCGGCTGGCGGGGACGCGGGCCAAGAGTGACGGGTATGTAGAGAACCTGACGGGCGACGATCTGGAAGCGATTGACTTCGGTGCGGTGCGGGCCCGCCTTCTCGTGGGCGACACCGACGGCTGGCATGCGGTGCTCGGCGTGGAGACAGTGAAAGACAACGGGTCGCGAGGCTTCAGCATCGCCGGGATCCCGGCCTACGGCGGCTCCTACTTCAACGACTTCGGGCCGGTCTACCAGAACACGCCTTTCAAGGTGAGCGTGGACGAGCGGATGGGCGCGAAGCGCAAGGCCGACAGCGCCACCCTGCAGGTCGAGGGTGACATCGGTAGCCTCGGTTTCCGTTCGATCACCGGCTACGCGAAGCTCGATCTTGATGAAGTCGTCGACACCGACGGTGTCAGCGAGGACATCGAATTGCTGCCGGACATCAACAAGGCCAAACAGTACTCGCAGGAATTCCAGATCTATTCGCAGGACGACTCCGCATTCAGCTGGATCGCAGGCGCCTACTACCTGCGGGCCGAACAGAGTGAGTTGTGGACCTTCCAGTTCCTGCCAGTCGACTATTCCGTCAGTGACGACCGCTTCGCCGACACCGATGCCTACGCGGCCTACGTACAGGGCAGCTATTCCTTCAGCCCCGAGTGGGCGCTGACGCTGGGCGCACGCTACAGCGATGAAAGCAAGAAAGCCGGCGCGGGCGGCGCGAAAGGACAGAAGGATTTCTCGGACTTCAGCCCCAAGATCGCCCTGGAGTACACGCCGTCGGAAGACGTCCTCGTGTACGCCTCGATCCAGAAGGGATTCAAGAGCGGCGGCTTCAATACCATATTCACCGCGCAACCCTTCGAGCCAGAAGAAATCATCGCCTACGAGGCGGGTGCCAAGATCACGGCACTGGATCAGCGACTACGCGTCGCAAGCTCCCTGTTCTATTACGACTACACGGACCTGCAGACGCTGACATCGGTGTTCGAGTCTTCCACCACGTTCCAGACACTGGTCCAGAACGCTGGAAAAGCAGAGATCTACGGCTGGGACTTCTCGGCAGAGGGCGTACTCGGTGCCGGCTTCACGGCCTTCCTGAATTTCGAACTCCTGGATACGGAGTATCAGGACTTCGTATTCGTGGACGATCCTTTCTCGCCGGAGAACAACGTCAACCTGAAAGGCAACCGCATCCCGCAGGCACCGGAGCGCAGCGGCACGGCGGGCGTGGAATGGAGCAGCGGACAGACGGGGATGGGAGAATTCTCCGCGCGGGTCGAGTACGCCTACCAGTCGTCGATTTTCTTCGGCGTCGAGAACACACCGATCGAGAGCCGTGACTCCGTCGGGTTGTGGAATGCGAACCTGAATTACCTCAGCACCGGTGAGCAGTGGTCCGGAAACGTCGCGTTCCGCAACATCAGCGACGAGACCTACCCGCTCAACGTGCTCGACTACCTGTCGTGCTGCAATGTGCTGGGAGTCTCCGGCGCACCCCGCACCGTCGAAGTGAGCGTGCAGTACAGCTTCTGAGGCGCGCAGCGGGGCCGGCCAGGTCACCCGGAGGATCCTCCTCACGCCCGGAACAACGCCCCTGCCGCATCCTCGTAGAGCTTCACCACCGACATCTCGCCGGACTTGGGCCCGTATGCCTGCAGGGCGCGCTGATGGAGCTGCTCGACGAGACGCGACACGGCAGTATCGATGCCGGCCTTGGCACCGAGTTCCAGCCCGAGTTGCAGGTCCTTGCAGACCAGATCGAGCGTGAAGCCCTCGTCGTAGTCGCCCGCCTCGAAGACGCTGTTGATGTCGACCTGCAGGAAGTTCGATTGCGAGGGCGAGGCGCACAGCGCTTTCTGCAGCACGCGCAGATCGATCCCGAGCTTCGAACCGACCGCCAGCATTTCCGCAGTGCCGGCCGCGTAGACGAACCACAGCAGATTCAGCAGCACTTTGATGGCATAGCCGGCGCCGTTGGGCCCGGCGTGATAGATCTGCTCGGGCATGCCGCCGATCGCGAGGAAGAGCGGCAATTGCGCATCGAACGACTCCTTCGAACCGCCCACGAAGATCTGTAGCGATGCCGAGGCACGCGAGGCACCGATCGGCGCATTGGCAAGGAAAGACACCGGCGCCTCCATCACCGTCACGCCGCGCGGCAAGGCGAGCGCCTGAATTTCGA
>JBILEG010000295.1:0-4854 GCA_044352225.1 Pseudomonadales bacterium
CGCCAAAGGGCGGCTCTTCGCCACGCAGGTCTTCGCCGGCGATGCGCTCTGGGAAATGGACCCCACGGGCGAGAAACCACCGCGCCTTGTGATGAAAGACATGGGCGGGCTGAACGGCTTCGACTTCGGCCCCGACGGCAGGCTCTGCGGGCCCTTGTGGTTCAAGCAACAGGTGGTCTGCATCGATGTCGACGCCGCCCGCCTCGAGGTGGTGGCGGAGGGTTTCAAGGTACCGGCCGCCGCCAATTTCGATTCGCAGGGGCGCCTGCACGCCATCGACAACGAGACCGGCGAGATCTTCCGCATCGACATCAACGCCCGGACCCGCGAGCGCGTGGCAATGGCGCCCACCAATCTCGACAACCTCGCCTTCGACGCGGCAGACCGCCTGTACGTCACGAATATGTCCGACAACGCCATATACGAGGTGCCGCTGGATGGCCGCCCCTTGCGCACGGTGATCTCGAGCCCGCTGACGCTCCCGGGCGGCATCGCGCTGCAGGGCGACACCCTGTACGTGGCCGATCACTTCACCATGAGCAAGGTCGACACCAAGAGCGGCACGGTGCAGGACATCGACCGCTCGCTGCTCACCAACGGCTATCCGAGCACGATCGCGGCAAGCGCCACCCGCATTGCCTCGGCGAGCGTCGAGAGCGGCGTGGTGCAACTGCGCGATCGCGCGAGCGAACGCCCGCTCGCGGTGTGGACCGGCATGGCACGACCGGGCGCCATCGCCGTGATCGACGAGCGGCACGTAGCCGTGGCCGAAATCGGCACCGGGAAATTGCTCGCGCTGGATGCCAGCCGCCCCGATGCCCGCGAGGTACTGGCCGAGGGCCTCGAGCAGCCCATGGGCCTGGTGCGCCGGGGAAGCGAGTGGTTCGTGAGCGAATCGGCTGCCGGGCGGGTGAGCGCCCTCGGTGCGAACGGCACCCGTCGCGTGGTGGTCGAGGACCTCCAGCAACCCGAGGGGCTGGCCTTCATGCCGGATGGCCGCCTGGTGGTGGCCGAGGCCGGCACCGGGCGGGTGCTGCTGGTGGACACGCCGACCGGCGAGCGCGAGACCATCGCCCGCCGCCTGCCCTTCGGCATCGCCGACGCACCCGGCGCGCCCCCCGGGATCATCCCGACCGGCGTGGCGGTAGACGCCGCGGGCACGGTGTTCATCAGCTCCGACCGCGAGAGCTCGGTGCTGCGCCTGCGCGCGACCGGGAAGTCCGCGCCGTAGCGGAACGGCCGGTTAGCGTCGGGGCGATTGGTTAGCAACACCCCCTGTTCGGGAAAATTCCTGCAACAGATCGGGGGGCTAGCCGCCCCGCGGGTGACCCAAGCACCCTCATGCGCCGTAAGGTTACCCGGCGGTAATTCTAATCACCCACACGCCTGGCACAGCGGTCGGCCAGCGTTGCCCGTTCGGAGGGACCATGCTGATCGGAATCCTGAAGGAAACCCTGCCAGGCGAGCGCCGCGTAGCGCTGGTGCCGTCGCAGATCGCGATGCTCGCGAAACAGAAACACTCGGTAGTGGTGGAACGGGGGGCCGGTGAGGCCGCCGGGTACCACGATGCCGACTACGAAGCAGCAGGGGCCAGACTGGTATCCCGGGCAGAAGCCCTGTCCGCCGAGATCGTGGGCGCCGTGCGCGGCATCTCGATCGGGGACGACTCGAACACGGGGGACCTGCAACACCTGCGTTCGGGCGCGCTGGTGGTGGGGACCTTCGACCCTCTCGCCCAACCCCAGCACGCGCAGCGTCTCGCCCCGACGGGCGTCATCCTGCAGTCTCTCGAACTTCTCCCCCGTACCACGCGCGCCCAATCGATGGACGTGCTGAGTTCCATGGCCAACCTGGCCGGTTACAAGTCGGTGCTGATGGCTGCGAACGCCCTGGCCCGCATCATGCCCATGATGACGACCGCGGCCGGCACGCTCACCGCCAGCAAAGTGCTGGTGCTGGGCGCCGGCGTGGCAGGGCTTCAGGCCATCGCCACCGCCAAGCGTCTGGGTGCTGCCGTCGAGGGCTACGACATCCGCCCCGAAGTGGCCGAGCAGGTGAAGAGCGTTGGCGGCAAGTTCGTAGATCTGGGCCTCACCGCGGAATCCGACAAGAGCGGCTACGCCAAGGCCGTGTCGGAAGACTTCCTTGCACGCCAGCAAGACGCTCTCGCACATTATGTGCGCGCAGCCGACGTGCTCATCACAACTGCGCAGGTACCGGGCCGCCGTGCCCCACTCCTCGTGACCGCTGCCATGCAGAAGGGCATGAAGCCAGGCTCGGTGGTGGTGGATCTTGCCGCCGAATCCGGTGGCAACTGCGAACTCACCGAGGCCGGCAAGACCATTCTCGTGGACGGCGTCACCATGATCGGCCCGGTCAACCTGGTGTCGGATCTCGCCTTCCACTCGAGCCAGCTCTACAGCCGCAACGTCGTCAACTTCGTGCTGAATCTCTGCACCAAGGAAGGGGCGATTGCCGACAAGGACGACGACCTGGTGCGCGAGACCCGCGTCACGCGGGACGGCGTTATCTGCCACGACCGCGTCAAGCACGTGCTTGGCATCCACTGAGGACTAACCATGTCACCCGTTGAGACACAAACCATCTACGGCATGTACGTGTTCATGCTGTCAGCGATCATCGGTTACTACGTCATTCACAAAGTGCCTGCGCTGCTGCACACGCCGCTGATGGCGGCCACCAACGCAATCTCGGCGATCGCGGTGGTGGGTGCCCTGCTCGTGACGGGCGGTAGCCAGAGCACCGCCACCACGATCATCGGCACGATCGCCATCGCCTCGGCCGTCACCAACGTGGTCGGTGGATTCCTGATCACCGACCGCATGCTGAAAATGTTCAACAACCGGAAGAAGGGTGGCAAATGAGTACGGCAGCCTTCATCCAGCTGATTTACCTCGGGGCTGCAGCCCTTTTCATCTTCGGCCTCAAGGCCATGAGCTCGCCGCGCAGCGCGCGGCTGGGCATGCTGCTCGCGGCGGGCGGTATGGCTGCTGCCATGTGCGGCACCATGCTCGATCCGAGCATCACCGCCTTCGGGTGGATCGCGATCGGTATTCTGGTCGGCACCGCGTTAGGCGCGTACATCGCGATCGTCACGCCGATGACGCACATGCCCCAACGAACCGCACTGTCGCACGCCTTCGGCGCGTTGGCGGCGGCTCTTGTGGGTGTCGCGCACCACATCGACCATGGACAGTCGATGACTGTGATCACCCGAAGCGCGCTCACCTTCGAGGTGCTGCTCGGCTCCCTGACGGTTACGGGAAGCCTGCTCGCCTTCGCCAAGCTGCAAGGCTGGGTGAAAGGCAGCCCGATGGTGTACCAGGGCCAGAACGTCATCACCTTCGCGCTCCTCGGCGTGATGACCGTGCTGATGCTTTACTGCATTGTGGAACCGAACGCGACCTGGGCCTTCTACCTGATGGCCGTGCTGGCGCTGTTGTTCGGCATCACGCTGGTGGCACCCATCGGCGCGGCCGACATGCCGGTGGTGATCGCGCTGTTGAACAGCTATGCCGGCCTCGCGGCTTCCGCCACGGGCTTCGCACTCGAGAACAACATCCTGATCGTTGCCGGCGCGCTGGACGGTGCCTCGGGCCTGATCCTCGCGTTCCTGATGAGCAAGGCCATGAACCGCCCGCTCATGAACGTGATCTTCGGCCGCATCGAGGTGGGCACTGCAGCGAGCGACGAGGAGGTCTACGGTGGCAAGGTGCGCTCCACCACCGGAGAAGAGTTCGCGATGCTGCTCGGCGATGCCCAGCGCGTGGTGATCGTGCCCGGATACGGCATGGCTGTCTCGCAGGCGCAGCACGCCGTGCGGGACCTCTGCCTGCTGCTCGAGAAGCGCGGCGCGACGGTGGAGTTCGCCATCCACCCGGTAGCGGGTCGGATGCCCGGCCACATGAACGTACTGCTCGCCGAGGCGGACATTCCCTATGACCGCATGATCGAGATGGACGCGATCAACCCCACCTTCGAAACAGTGGACGTGGCGGTAGTGATCGGTGCAAACGATGTGGTGAACCCCGATGCTCGCTCAGCCGACAGCCCGATCGCAGGCATGCCTATCCTCGATGTGGACAAGGCTCGCATGGTCATCGTGGTGAAGCGCAGCATGAGCCCGGGCTTCGCCGGCATCCCCAATCCGCTCTTCGCCAACGAGAACACGCTCATGTACTTCCAGGACGCCCAAGCGGGCATTCTGGAGGTCGTGCGCGAGGTGAAAGCGCTCTGAGAGACTGCGCGGGGGCCGGAGCGCCGGCCCCCGCGCACATCCACCTGCGGGGTACACAGCCCCGGTCTTGCACGTACAATCCGCCGCTCGAATCCTTCAGGCGGTACACCCCCGATGCATCCCGTGTTCATCACCGGCACCGGGCTTTTCACGCCCGCTCAAAGCATCTCGAACGCCGAACTTGTCGAGGCCTTCAACGCCTACGCGCTGCGCTGGAACGCGGAGAACGCAGCGGCGATAGCAGATGGCAGCATCCAGGCCATTCAGCCCTCGAGCGAGGGTTTCATCGAAAAAGCCTCCGGCATCGGTGCACGCTTCGTTATCGACAAGTCAGGCTTGCTCGATCCGGAGCGCATGTGCCCCGACATCCCGGAAAGACCCGACGACCAGCCCTCCCTGCAGTGCGAGATGTCGGTGGCCGCCGCCACGCAAGCGCTGGCCCAGGCCGGCCGCAGCGCCGCAGACGTGGACGCCGTGATCGTAGCCTGCTCGAACCTGCAGCGCGCCTATCCTGCCGTGGCCATCGAGGTCCAGACCGCGCTCGGTATCACGGGCTTTGCCTTCGATATGAACGTGGCCTGCTCCTCGGCGACCTT
>JBILEG010000296.1:0-4835 GCA_044352225.1 Pseudomonadales bacterium
CTTCGGAGGCGCCACCTTGCTCTTCCACAACCAGGTGTTCATCCAATGGAAGCCCACCATTTTCAATTGGGCGCTGGCCGCGGCCTTCGCCGGCACCCGTTGGTGGACGGGCCGCAGCGCTCTGGAAAAGGCCATGGGCAGCCAGTTGCAACTGCCCCCCGAGGGCTGGCTGAAGCTCGATCGTCTGTGGACGCTCTATTTCCTGGTGGTCGGCGCTCTGAACCTTTTCGTGGCCTACCGCTTCAGCGAGGCGACGTGGGTGAGCTACAAGCTCTACTCCTCGATCGGCTTCACCCTTCTCATCACCCTGGTGACCGTCGCCTTGCTGGCGCCCTACCTGCAGGAGACGCCGGACAGTACCGGCCCGGACAAGGACTGAGACCTCATGCTCTGTTACGCCATCATTGCCGAGGATGCCCCTGACACGCTCGCCGCCAGGCGCTCGGCGCGCCCAGCCCATCTGGAGCGCCTGCAGGCCCTGCGCACAGAGGGGAGACTGCTGCTCGCCGGGCCACACCCTGCGCTCGATTGTGAGGACCCCGGGGACGCTGGCTTCACCGGCAGCCTGATCGTGGCCTGCTTCGACAGCCTGGATGCCGCCAGGGAGTGGGCCTCTACAGACCCCTACGTCGCCGCCGGCGTCTATGCCTCGGTAAGCGTGAAGCCACTGAGGAAAGTCCGGCCCTGAGCGCGACTGGCTCATTTGACAGGCAGAAAACTGTAACTAGATTCATGTGTTGCTGCTGAAATCGCAGAAACCTCACGAGAAAACGCGATGAATCCGACCAAGCTCGCCGCCCTGGCCCTGCTCGTGATGCTGGCACTGCCCGCGATGGCACAGCAGCAACGCTACATCGAAGACACAGCGCTGGTTCCCTTGCGCAGCGAGGCCGCTGCTGGCAGCAGCCCGGTCCACAAGGGGCTGCCCTCCGGCAGCGCGGTAACGCTGATCCAGGGTGACACGGGGACCGGCTGGAGCCAGGTACGCACCCGGGAGGGCGTGGACGGCTGGATACAGACCCGCTATCTCAAGCGCGAACCCGGCGCCCGCTTCCAGGTGCTGAACGCCCTGCGCCTGATGGGCCAACCCGAGGACGGCACTGTCACGCTTACGCAGTCGATCGAGCAACTGAGCGGCCAGCTCCAGAGCGTCACCTCGGAGCGGGACAAACTGCAGGCCGAGCTCGCCGAAGGCAAACAGATCTGGAGTCGGGCCGGCGAGCTCGATACGGCGAACCGGGACCTGGCCGAGGAAGTTCAGTCGCTCAAGAGCCGTATCGATGTACTGCAGGCGGAGAACCGCAGGCTGACGGACGACTCCTGGCAGAAGTGGTTCATCAACGGGGTATGGGCGACGGGCGTCGGCGGGCTGCTCACTCTCCTGCTGCCACGAATCCTGTCGCGGCGTCGCCGGTACTCGGAATGGGCCTGATCAGACAGCCACTTCGCGCCACTCACACAACGGAGCAAGGATCATGAAGTTCGTACGGGTAGCAGTCCTCGTCCTCGCCGCACTCCAGGGCGCCCTGGCCATTGCGGCGGAGCCACGCCCACAGGTAGTGATCCGCACCAGTGCCGGCGACATCCGCGTGGAACTGTTCCCCGAGGAATCGCCCAAAACGGTGGCGAACTTCCTCTCCTACGTGGACAGCGGCTTCTACAGCGGCACGATCTTTCACCGCGTGATCAGCAACTTCATGATCCAGGGCGGCGGTTTCACGCGGGAGATGCAGGAAAAGCCCGTGGGAAGCCCGGTGGAGAACGAGTCCCGGAACCATCTGCACAACGAGCGCGGCACGCTGGCGATGGCACGCACCGAGGATCCTGACAGCGCGACGGCACAATTCTTCGTCAACGTCCGCGCCAACCTGCGCCTCGACTTCGACTATGTGACGCGCAAGCCCGGCTACACCGTTTTCGGACGCGTGGTGGAGGGCATGGACGTGGTAGACGGTATCTCTCTGGTTCTCACACAGACCACGGGCGGCATGGACGACGTACCGAAGAGCCCGATCACAATCGAGTCCATCGAGCGGGCGAAATGAGCGTCGCGCTCTCGATAAACATCAACAAGATTGCCCTGATCCGCAATTCACGCCCGGGCAATTACCCGGACCTCGTCCTGCACGCGGAGCGCATCGTGGCCGCCGGGGCCGACGGCATCACCGTGCACCCTCGCCCGGATCAGCGCCACATCCGTGCGAGCGACGTACCCGCGCTCGCCGCGGCACTGACCGTGGAACTGAACGTCGAGGGCAACCCCTTCGCCGGTGCCGCGCGGAGCAACAGGGCCGATGTCGGCGACTACCCGGGATTCATGGAACTCGTCGCAGCCGTTCGCCCTGCGCAGTGCACACTGGTTCCGGACGGTGACGGGCAACTCACCTCCGATCATGGTTTCGACCTCCGGCGCGATGCGGCACGGCTGGAGCCGCTGGTGGCCCGGATGCACCAACTGGGCTGCCGCGTCAGCCTGTTCATGGACCCCGAGCCCGCGCAGATGCGCCTGGCGGCCGAACTCGGCGCAGACCGGGTGGAACTGTACACGGGCCCCTACGCCGCGGAGATCGCGCGCGGCCGCGCGCCTGCCGAGGTCATCGGCCCCTGGCTGGACACCGCCCTCGCCGCGCAGGAAGCCGGCTTGGGGTTGAACGCCGGACACGACCTGAACCTGCTCAACCTGCCCGCCTTCCGCGACCTTCCCGGCCTGCTGGAAGTATCGATAGGCCACGCCTTCACCGTGGATTGCCTCGAGATGGGCATGCCCGCCGCGATACGCGCCTACCAGCAGGCGCTGGGCAAATCCTGATGGACGCCACGGAACCGGGGGCAGGTTTCCCGGATCCGGAGCTCTTCTCGGTCCGCGACTGCGATGGCTATCTGGCGCACCTCTGCGCTGTCAGCATGCAGGAGCAACTGGTGCTCGCCTGCGCGGATGTGCGTAACGAATTCGGCATCCTGCTGCTGCGGGAAGGCACGCCGCTCGGGAGTCACGCGCTGCAGCGGCTGCAGGGGCACCGCCTGAACCGCCCGCTGGACGAGGCCTTCACGCTGCGCCTCGCACCGGATCCGGCAGGGCTTGCCCACCAGATCATTGCCTGTGCCGCAGCCGAGGCTGATCTCGCCGCCATCACGCAGCTACAAGGGCTGGAGGAGCACCTGGTGCGCCTCTGCGAAGCGTGCGATTTGCCGCGCCCCCTGCTGCAGAAATTCGCCGTGCTGCAACGGGCACTTCCACACGTTCACCACCGTGCGCTCTTCAGCGTGTGGCTGTGCGTGGCGCTCGCGCGTGCCCGCGGCCTTACCGACGCAGACGCCGGTCTGCTGGTACTGGCTGCACTGCTGCATGACATCGGCTTCCTGCACCTGGCGCCAGGACTCTCGGTGCGACGCGAGGACATCACACCCACGGACTTCGTTGCCCTGCGGGAGCACCCGCGCCGAAGCGCCGATGTGATCGCGCAATCCTGGCCAGAGGCACCGGAGCGCCTGCTTCGCATCGTCGCAGAGCACCATGAGCGACACGACGGTGCGGGTTACCCGGCGGGAACAGAGGCGTCAGCGCAGGATCCGCTGAGCGGCATCGTCGGTCTGGCCGACATGCTCCATGCATTGCGCTTCGACCCGACACAGGAGCGTGTGACGAGTCTCGTGGATTGTCTGCCCTTCCTGCGCGTCAATCGCCGCACGTGGGGGATCGGGAACTATCGCCCCGCAGCGCGCATCCTGCTCGCGGCGCGCGCCGTGGCGCCGCCACCCGGCAGCAACCCGCCCCCGTCCGCGCAGGGTTTGATGGATGCCAACCGCTCGCTGGGACAGATCATCGCGCTGATTCCATCGGCACGCGCGGTACTGGGCCCGCTGGGAGACAACCGCGCGGCACGCAGCCTCATGCAACTGCTGGAGGAACTGGAGAGCACTTCGCGCGCCGCGGGGCTTGGTTCGGAGACGCTATCGGCCTCGCTGCAGGAGAATCTGCGCGAGGGCCGGACAGACCCCGGGCTTGAAGATGTGGCCCTGACGCTCAGGGAATCCCTGTGGCTGGTGCGCCGCGCTGATCGCCAATTGCGCGAATTGCAACAGGAGCGCCAGCGCGAGCCGGATGCTCCGGACCTGAAAGACCTGTCACTGCGCGTACGTTCCGAACTCACGCGGGCCTGGCGTCGCTTCGAGCACCCGCACTAGGGCGGTGTGCTGCCGGCACCTGCGCGGGCGCTGCTCTGCAGATACGCGAGAAAGCGTTCGACGCCGTACATGACCAGTTCGCTGCGCAGCGATCGGAAAATGTCGAAAGCATGCTGGGCACCGGGTATTTCGGCATAGGCGACGGGGCTGCCCGACACCCCCGCGAGACGCTGCGCAAACAGCCGGGCCTCGGCCACCGGGCACAGTCCGTCACGATCCCCGTGTATGACCAGAAAGGGCGGGGCGCCCGCGTGCACGCGCTCGATCGGTGAGCCGCTTTCGTAGAGAGCAGCAGCTTCGTGGTAGCGCTTCTTGATCACCCACGATTCCAGCACCTCGAGGATCGCACCGTTGGGCTTCAGACCATGGCGGCCGCTCAAATCGTAGACACCATAGAAGGGCACGCATCCCTGCACGCTCGTATCGACGTCCTCGAAACCGGGCTGCCACTGCGGGTCATTCGCACTCAGGGCGAGCAGCGAACAGAGGTGACCGCCGGCCGAACCGCCGGTGGCGACGACGAAAGCCGGATCTCCGCCCCAGCGTGAGATATGGGCGCGCACCCATGCGAGGGCGCGCTTGCAATCGATGATGTGCGCGGGAAAGCTCGCGCCAGGACTGAGGCGGTAATCAACGCTCACGCACACCCA
>JBILEG010000298.1:0-4819 GCA_044352225.1 Pseudomonadales bacterium
GCTGCCCCGAGCGGTTTGACAGCGGCTCGGCGTCAACCACATGATTCCCCCGACCTCGCACCATCGCGCCGCAGCACACAGCAAGGCCGTCACCCAGCCGATGAAAGCCGTGCCACAGCCCGCTCCGGTTCCGCAGCCACTCTGCGTGGAGCCGCGTTCGGTTTTCTCCTATTACCACCTTGCCGATCAACCCGGGGGCAGTGACTCCCGACAGAGCCTGCGGTTCGCGCCCAGTTTCGAAGGCGCGGAAGGGTTCCGCGAACTGATTGAACTGCGGCCGGGCTTCCAGGTGCTGCTCGGGGATCTGCACTACGGCAGCAAGGTCGAGTTCAACCTGCGCGAGAGCGCGAGCCTCAAGTTCCATTACCGGCTCTCGGGCGTGAGCGATATCCGCGTGAGCGAGGACGGTCTGATCCACATCGACGACCACACCGGTGGCGTCCTGCTGCACCCCGACGGCATCGTGAAGCAGGAGTCCTATCTGGCGGGCCAGCACGAACGGTCGGTCACCCTGATCTGCTCGTCGGCCTTCCTGTCAGAGCGGCTCGCACACCTCGGCGCACAACTGCCCACGGCCATCGCGGCCTACATCGCCGGCGAGCCGGCAGGCCACTACAGCCAGCATGTGCCGCTGCGCGCCGGCATGGCCAGCGCGGCAGCGGCGCTGTTCGGCCTGCCTGCAGCGAGCCCGGTACGGCAATTGATGGTGGAAGCGCGGGCGCTGGAGTTGCTGGCGCTCAGCCTCGAGTCGCTGGGCATCGACGGCAGCGATCCGGAGCGCTCGGACCGCGGCCTCGGCACCCGGGACCTGCAATGCCTGCAGCAGGCGCGCCGCATCCTCGAGCAGGAGTTCCTCGCGCCACCCACGATCACCACGCTGGCGCGCGCCGTGGGCATCAACGAGGCCAAGTTGATGCATGCGTTCAAGCAGCTCTTCGGCCAGACGATTTTCGATTTCACGCAGTCGCTGCGGATGGAAAAGGCCAAGGGGTTGCTCGAATCCACCGACCTCAGCATCACCGAAATCGCCTTCGAAGTGGGCTACGAGTACTCGAGCAACTTCACCACTGCCTTCAAGCGCCATTTCGGCATCACGCCGAGCACGGCGCGAGATGCCCTGCGTCACCAGGGCTGAGGCGGAATCGCAAAGCAGTTTTTCCCTTTCACATAAGCCCCGTCATCGGGCCGCTGCTAGCCTGCCGGCTGCGATGCGGGGTTCCCTGCAACCTGCATCAACGAGGAGTTCCGACCGTGACAGACAACATCCGGGCGATAGTCGCGCGAGACATCGATGGCCGTACCCGCGGTACGCTTGAAGAGATCGACGCACTGTCGCTGCCCGCAGGCGATGTGACCGTGGACATCGCCTGCTCCACCCTGAACTACAAGGACGGCCTTGCCATCACGGGCAAGGGCAAGATCTGCCGCAGCCTGCCGATGGTCTGCGGCATCGACCTGGCCGGCACGGTACGCGAGAGCCGCAGCCTCGAGTGGCAGGCGGGTGATCGCGTGCTGGTGAATGGCTTCGGGCTCTCGGAGCGCTATTGGGGTGGCCTCGCCCAGCGCGCCAGCCTGCAGGCCGGCTGGCTGGTACGCATCCCTGCCGCCTTCAGCGCCGAGCAGGTGATGGCGCTGGGCACCGCCGGCTACACCGCCATGCTCTGCGTGCAAGCCATCACCGACCATGGCGTGCGCCCCGACGCGGGCCCCGTGCTGGTGACCGGCGCAGCGGGCGGCGTGGGTTCGGTGGCAGTGATGCTCTTGTCTGCGCTTGGCTACAAGGTCACGGCACTCACGGGCCGCGTCGAAGAGACGGGTGAGTTCCTGCGCGGACTGGGCGCGAGCGAACTGCTGGCCCGCGAGCAACTCGCGCGCGACGCAAAGCCCCTCGAAGCCGAGACATGGGCAGCCGTAGTCGACACCGTGGGCGACAAGGTGCTGGGCGCTGCAATCGCGCAAACGCGCTATGAAGGCATCGTCGCGGCCTGCGGCCTCGCCGGCGGCGCCGGACTCCCCACCACCGTGATGCCCTTCATTCTGCGCGGCGTGACGCTGCGCGGCATCGATTCGGTGATGGCTTCGATTCCCCGTCGCCAGCACGCGTGGGATCGCCTGGCCGAACTCGTGGACCCGGCAAAACTCGCGCGCATCTACCGCGTCGAGCCGCTGGCGCGGGCACCGGAACTGGCAGCGGAGCTGCTGGCTGGCAAGGTGCAGGGACGCATCGTGATCGACGTGAACGCCTGAGGAGGCCGCAGTGGCGCAACCCCTGCCCGTCGGACTGGTCAGCGGCAACCGCCTGCTGGATCACGCCCGCCTTGCCTCGAACGCGAGGCGGGCCGCCACGGCGCTTCACGGCGCAGGCATCTGGCAGGGCGATTCCGTAGCGCTCCTCATGCGCAACGATTTCGTGTGGTTCGAAGCCACGCAGGGCGCGGGCATGCTCGGGGCATCCACCGTTCCGCTGAACTGGCACCTCACCGCCGAGGAACTCGCCTACATCCTCGATGACTGCGACGCGCGCGCGGTGATCGCGCACACCGACCTGCTGACAGAATCCGTGCTGGCCGTTTGTGCGGGCCGCGAAGTGATCGCGGTGGAAACACCACCCGAAGTCGCCAGCGCCTACCTGATCCCACCGGAGCGCACGCGTGCACCCGGCGCCGTACCGGAGTGGTCAGGCTGGATCGCGGCGCACGAAGAATGGAACACGGCGCAACCGATGATGGCCCAGCCGCTCTTCTACACCTCGGGCACCACGGGACGCCCCAAAGGCGTCCGCCGCAAGGCTGTGGCACCGGAAGTCGCGATGGCGGCGGTGCGGCGCGGAGCGCTCGCTTTCGGGCTGGAGGGCGAGGGACTGCGCGCGGTGATGACCGGGCCGCTCTACCACTCCGCGCCCAACTCCTATGCGATGCGCGTCGCGGCGCTTGGCGGCACGCTGGTGCTGCAGCCGCGCTTCGATGCCGCTGAACTCCTGGAACTGATCGAGCGCTGGCAGATCACGCACTTGCACATGGTGCCAACGATGTTCGTGCGCCTGCTTGCGCTGCCCGAGGCCGTGCGTGCACGTCACGACCTGTCGAGCCTGCGCTTCGTCTGCCACGGCTCGGCGCCCTGCCCGCCCGACATCAAGCGGCAGATGATTGCGTGGTGGGGGCCAGTGATCCACGAGTACTACGCGATGACCGAGACCGGGATCATCAGCGTCTCTGACAGCACTGGCTGGACTGCGCATCAGGGCAGCGTGGGGCATGCCGCGCCGGGCGTGAGGATCCGCATAGCCGCGACGGATGGCAGCAACTGCCCCGAAGGCGTGGCAGGCGAGATACAGGTGAGCTCGGAAACAACGCCCTACTTCGCGTATCACCACGCCGAGGAAAAAACCGCAGAGGCCCGTGAAGGCGATTTCGTGCGCACCGGCGACATCGGGTATCTGGATGCCGACGGGTTCCTCTACATCAGCGACCGCAAATCCGACATGGTCATCTCGGGCGGCGTGAACATCTACCCCGCCGAGGTGGAGCACGAGCTCGTGAACTTGGACGGCGTGCGCGATTGTGCCGTCTTCGGGATCCCCGACGCCGAGTACGGCGAGCGCCTGGTGGCGGTGGTGGAATCCGAGTCCGATCTGAGCACCGAGTCGCTGGTGAGCGCACTGCGTCACCACGTTGCAGGATACAAAGTGCCTCGCGAATTCCGTTTCGTGCGAGTCCTCCCGCGGGAGGACTCGGGAAAGATCAAGAAACGCCTGCTGCGCGCCGACTGGCTCGCCGCACAACCCGCATGACGATGCGCAGCATGCCGGGGGTGGCCATCATCGGCGCGGCCGCCACGCCCGTCGGCAGGCTCGCTCCGCGTACGGGCGAGATGGCCGAAGGCTTCGAGCACGAGATCCTGGGACGTGTGGCATTGCAGGCGATGGCCGAGGCCGGCGTCACGCCGCGCGACATCCACAGCGCCGTCTTCACGTCTCCTCCACCCACCACGCGTCAACTCGGCTTCGGCAGTTTCATGGCGGCACAGCTCGGCCTGCGCCTGCGCGGGCAGCTCGCGGAAGTGCAGGAAATGGGCATCACCGGGGGACTCGCCTTCGACCAGGCGGCAGCCGATGTGATGCTGGGGAGAGCCGATTTCGCGCTCGCGCTCGGCGTGGCAATCCAGAGTGGCGCCGACAGCGGCATGGCCATGGACCATTCGGTGCGCGTGGTCGGTGACGTGGATTTCCAGTCGCCCTTCGGCCTCACACCCATCGCCTGGTATGCCTTCGACGCAGCACGCTACATGCACGAGACGGGCGCCACGCGCGCCGACATCGCGCACGTGGCCCTGAAGAGCCGTGCCTTCGCACGCCACAACCCGCTCGCGCAGTTCCGAGAGTCACTCAGCCTCGACGAAGTGCTCCGCCAGCCGATGGTGGTGGAACCGCTGGGTCGGCTCGAAGTACCCGCGCGCGCCGATGGTGCCATCTGCATGGTGCTCTGCAGCCCGGAACGGGCGCGCGCTCTCGGCGTGCCCGCAGTGGTAGTTGGCGGCCGGGGCTTTGCGAGTGACGGCCACCATCAGATGGGCGATCACCACCACGACATCACCGCATTTCCCGCTGCACATGGTGCGGCGGCAGCAGCACTGGCCGAGGCGCGCTGCTCGATAACGGACATCGATGTCGCCGAACTCTACGCGCCCTGCACCATCACGGAAGTGCTGGTGAGCGAGGCGCTCGGCATGTTCCCGCGCGGCCACGGCGCAGCAGCGGCACGGGAGGGGCGCACAGGCCCCGGCGGCGACCGACCGCTCAACACCTCGGGTGGCTGCCTGG
>JBILEG010000299.1:0-4809 GCA_044352225.1 Pseudomonadales bacterium
CGCCCGCCCGCAAGGCACCGAGCGCATGGCGGGCAGCCTGCTGCTCGGCGATCCGCCGGTTGCGTCCCTCTCCAGGCGAAGGTTCGGCCAGCCCCTCTACATGCGCCTGCACGCGGCACAGGCCACCGCCGGCTTCGGGGAACACCAGCACCTCGTAGCGCGGCAGCGGTTTGCGCCGCCCCTGCAGGTATTCCTGGAGTTCGGTCTTGGAATCCTTGTGCGAGACATCCGGGTCCTGCGCCGCAAGCATGTCCGCGAACCAGCGCGAGACGGCAGCGAGCGCGGCTGCGGTGCCGGCGTCCAGGCTGATCGCCGCGATCAGGGCTTCGACCGCGTCGGCAAGGATGGAATCCCGATCACGCCCGCCAGTTGCAGCCTCGCCACCACCAAGACGCAACTCCGGACCTACACCGAGTTCGCGGGCAAGACGGGCGAGTGTTTCCTCGCGCACCAGATTCGCGCGAAGCCGGCTCAACTGCCCTTCGCGCAGTCCCGGATAGCGACGGAAGAGTTCCTCGGCGATGCCGAGATTCAACAGGGCATCACCGAGGAATTCCAGGCGCTCGTTGTGGGGCTTGCCGTAACTCGGGTGCGTGAGCGCGAGGACCAGAAGGTCCCTCCTCGAGAAGCGGTGACCGATGCTGGCCTCGATGTCCCCGCGTACCGGGCGGGTTTCCTCAGCCACTGGCACCGGGGATCGGGATCTCGACGAAGTTGTCCTTGAACACCACGACGGCATCGATGTTGGCAATGACGTGGACCCTGGCCTCGTAGTTGCCGTCGATACGCACCGAGGTCTTGGTTTTCTCGATCTTCAGACAGGATTTTTCCTTGTCGCGACACACCGCCTGAACCACATCGATCTGGTTGACGTCGAACTTGCGCTCGATGGCCTGACGCATCTCGAGGATGGATTTGGAGGCCAGTTCAGGCTCGTTCTGCAGGGATTTGATCGTGGACTGCACGGAGAAATTGGTGATGTAGAGCGGACCGATGGCCACCACGATGCTGAGGCCCACGCCGATCACCAGCAGTACGACCAGCGTCTGCCAGACCGACATGCCGCGCTGGCGCGCGTGGCCGCGGACATTCCTGCGCATGTTTGCCACCCCCGTTGACCGACGAGACCCGAGTGTAGCCGTTGTCACCGGATCGCGCCCACGCGCGCGAAATCAGGGAGGCTCAGGAAACTTCCCCAGTGCATCCAGATGGCAAAGGCCTTGCCCACCACGTTGGCCTCGGGGACCTGCCCCCAGATGCGGCTGTCGCTGCTGTTGTCGCGGTTGTCGCCCATCATGAAATAGTGGCCGGGATCCACCGTGATCTCGAAGTTGTCCGGTCCGCCGCGCAGCAGTTCCTTGCGCATGATGTGCGGATGGGCACCCAGGGACTCCTCGAGAATCTGGTAGCTGGGGGCGGCCGGCGGCATCTGCACGATGAGTTCCTGCGGCACGCGCTCTCCGTTCACGTAGAGCACCTTGTCGTGGTAAGCGATGCGGTCGCCGGGAAGCCCGATCACGCGCTTGATGAAGTACTCCGGGCGGTTGGGCGGGAAGAACACCATCACGTCGCCGCGCTCGGGCTGTCCGACTTCGATCACCTTGGTGTTCAGCACCGGCAAGCGGATGCCCCACGCGAACTTGTTCACCAGTATGTAGTCACCCACCAGCAGCGTGGGCACCATCGAGGACGATGGGATCTGGAAGGGCTCGACGAGGAAACTGCGCAGCACCAGCACCGCCGCCAGCACCGGCAGGAAGGACCTCGCGTACTCCACCGGTACCGGCTCGCGCAGTTCGCTCGCGGCTGCAGCGGCGTAGCCCGCGGCATCCGCACTGCCCTGCTGCTGCCAGCCCGGGAAGCGCGCACGCAGGCCCTGGTCGCGCTGCGCGCGGCGCGGCATCAGAACGAGGCGGTCGAACAGCCAGATCACGAAGGCAAGAGCCGTCAGCACGACCAGGATCAGGGGAAAATTGATATCCATGGCCCGGATCCCTCAGTTGTCGACCTTCAGCACGGCAAGGAAGGCTGACTGCGGTATCTCCACGCGCCCTACCTGCTTCATCCGCTTCTTGCCTTCTTTCTGCTTCTCGAGGAGTTTTTTCTTCCGCGTCACGTCGCCACCGTAGCACTTGGCCGTGACGTTCTTGCGCAGTGCCTTCACCGTCTGCCGGGCAATGATGTGCGAACCGATGGCGGCCTGTATGGCCACGTCGAACATCTGCCGCGGGATCAGTTCGCGCATCTTCTCGACCAGGGCCCGGCCGCGGTACTGGGCCTGATCGCGGTGCACGATGATCGCCAGTGCATCGACCTTGTCGCTGTTGATCAGCACGTCGAGCTTCACGAGGTTGGCTGCCTGGAAACGCTCGAAGCTGTAATCGAGCGAACCGTAACCGCGCGTGAGGGATTTGAGGCGATCGAAGAAATCGAGCACCACCTCCGAGAGCGGCAACTCCCAGGTGAGCGAGACCTGCCGCCCGAGGAACTGCATGTCTTTCTGCACGCCGCGCTTCTCGATGCAGAGGTTGATCACAGCGCCCACGTAGTCCTGCGGCACCAGGATGTTGGCGCGCACGATGGGCTCGCGCATCTCGGCAACGCGGGCCGGATCGGGCAGGCGCGAGGGGTTGTCGACCATCACGATCTCGCCCCGCGTGGTCTCGATCTCGTAGACCACGGTAGGTGCGGTGGTGATGAGATCGAGGTCGTACTCGCGCTCCAGGCGCTCCTGGATGATCTCCATGTGGAGCATGCCGAGGAAGCCGCAGCGGAAACCGAAACCGAGCGCGTCAGAGGTCTCGGGTTCGTAGAAGAGCGAGGCGTCATTCAGCGTGAGCTTCGCGAGCGCCTCACGGAAGGATTCGTAGTCTTCGGAGTTCACCGTGAAGACGCCGGCATAGACCTGCGGCTTCACTTTCTTGAAACCCGGCAGCGCGGCGACGTCGGTGGTCTTGTTGTGGGTGATGGTGTCGCCGACGGGTGCGCCGAGGATGTCCTTGATGCCGGCCACCACGAAGCCCACCTCGCCCGCACGCAGGCAATCGCGGCGCAGCCGCTTGGGCGTGAACACCCCGACCTGATCAACCTCGTGGGCGCGGAGGATGGACTTCGTGACGATCTTCTCGCCCGGTCGCAGGGTGCCGTTCACCACCCGCACGAGCGAAACCACGCCCAGATAGCTGTCGAACCACGAATCCACGATCAGCGCCTGCAGCGGCGCATTCGGGTCGCCCTTCGGCGGGGGGATGACGCGCACCAGCTCCTCGAGCAGTTCGTCGACGCCTATGCCGCTCTTCGCGCTCACGCGGCAGGCCTCGGTGGCGTCGATGCCGATGATCTCCTCGATTTCCTTGATGACCCGCTCGGGCTCGGCCTGCGGCAGGTCCATCTTGTTCAGCACCGGCAGCACCTCGAGACCCTGCTCGATGGCGGTGTAGCAGTTCGCCACCGATTGCGCCTCGACACCCTGCGCCGCATCCACCACCAGCAGGGCGCCTTCACAGGCGGCAAGCGAGCGCGAGACCTCGTAGGCGAAGTCGACGTGGCCGGGGGTGTCGATGAAATTGAGCTGGTAGGTCTTGCCGTCGCGGGCGGTGTAGTCGAGCGTGACGCTCTGGGCCTTGATGGTGATGCCGCGCTCGCGCTCGATGTCCATCGAGTCGAGGACCTGGGCCTGCATCTCCCGCTCGCTGAGACCTCCACAGGTCTGGATGAAGCGGTCGGCAAGCGTCGACTTGCCGTGGTCGATGTGCGCGATGATCGAGAAATTGCGGATATGGCTCAAGGCAGTCACGAGTGCGTCACCACGTGCCGGAAGGTGTAACTGGGACAACCGCGAACTCTACGTGAGAGGCGCGCGGTTGGCCCCGCCCCGAAGACCGGAATACTACCCGATGCCCCGGGATCGCCGCCTCACTCCTCTATGCGCAGCGCGATGAACCCCGCCTGCCCGCGCCGGATCAGGCGCAGCGGCACGTGGACGTTGGCGGGCAGCCCGTTCACGATCTCCTCGAAGTCCGCCGCATCGCGCACCGGATCGTTGCCGACCTGGGCAATGATGTCACCGGGCATCAGGCCGGCACGAGCCGCGGCCTTGCCGGGAGCAACCGCACGCACCACCACGCCGCCGGCGAGGCGCATGCGGGCCTTCTGCTGATCGCTCAGGTCTTCCACGTCGAGGCCGATGCGATCGCTGCCCGCATCGGCGCTGGCGATGTCACGGGATTCGTCGCCACCGAGCGTGCCCACGCGTACGCTCAGGTTGCGCGGCTTGCCCTCGCGGAAGAGCTTCACCGGCACCTCGGTGTCGGGCTTGATCAAGCCCACCACGTGCGGAAGGTCGGCGGATTCTCCGATCTCGCGGCCGCCGAGTTCGACGACCACGTCGCCGACCTTGATGCCCGCCTTCTCGGCCGGGCCACCCGGCTCGAGTTGCGAGATCAGCGCGCCCATCGGGCGGTCGAGGCCGAAGCTCTCGGCGAGGTTGCGATCCACGTCCTGGATGCCCACGCCGAGCCACCCCCGCACCACGGCGCCGGTGGAGCGCAGTTGCTGCGACACATCACGCGCCACCTCGATCGGGATCGCGAACGACAGGCCGATCGAGCCACCGGAGCGCGTATAGATCTGCGAGTTGATGCCCACTACCTCGCCCTTCAGGTTGAAGAGCGGACCGCCGGAATTGCCCGGGTTGATGGCGACATCGGTCTGGATGAAAGGCACATAGTTGTCGCCCGTCTCCGTGGGCAGGCTGCGGCCGCGCGCGCTCACGATGCCCGCGGTGACGGAGTAATCGAGGCCGAAGGG
>JBILEG010000300.1:0-4807 GCA_044352225.1 Pseudomonadales bacterium
CCGGTTGATCGCCTCCAGCAGCCCGGCACGCACCGCCTGCGAGGTCGCGTTGACAGGGGGATTGTCGATGGTGACAACGGTGATCTCCGCCTCGCGGGCGTAGCTGACGGGCTGCGACATGGGCTCTCCGGTACTGATGCGGCCTACTGGCGGAAGCGCTTGCTGAAGGAATCCGCCGGCGCACCGAGCGGACCGTTGGCACCCTGCAGCCGGGCGCCAACGTAGTCTAGCGAACCGGATGCGACGCGGGCATAGAGTTCGGCCGCCAGACGCCGTGCCTCCAGCCCGGGCCAGTCCGCAGGCAGGAGTTCGGCGGGCACATCGGTGTCGTGGAGCAGGATGCGGCGGTACTCGTGGATCAGGAGCAACCTTACGGTGAAGCAGTCCTCGGAACTGATGCTCCGGGCCCGGGAGAGGGCATTACGCACCGGCCGGAGTTTCTGCACGAAGCGGGCATACGCCGCGGCGAGGGCTTCGAGCTCCCAGTTCTTCCAGAGCACTTCGCGCAGCAAGCGGTCGGACTGCAGCGCGTCGGTACCGGCGTGCATGATCACGACCTTGTCGGCCATGCCGAGTTCGGCCAGCAATTCGGCGATGCTGCTGGTGTCGGAGCCGGGGTGCGCGAAGACGCCCGATGCCAGGTTTCCGAAGCCCGCCCACAGCACGCTGCGCCTGAAGTTCTCGCGCGAGGCCTCCGGCACGCCGACCGGCAACAGCAGCGTCCAGTTGCCATCCCACGCCGGACGCTCACGCGCATAAATGCGCCTCGCAGCGCGCGCGTACTCACGGCGGCCATAGGGTGTGAAGCGGTAATAGCTGCGCCGCCCTTCACGGCTCGCCTCGAGCCAGCCTTCCTGTACCAGCCTGAACGTGGAGGTGCGCACCAGGCGCTCGTCGATACCGAGCAGCGCGAGTGCCTCGACCAGGCTGCCCAGCCAGACGATCCCACCGTGCTGCGATGCCATATCGCCGAAAAGCGTGACGATGAGCGAGGTGCAGCGGATCGGCCTGCGCGCGGCGAAATCCTCGACCAGCGCGGAGACGGCCGCCGCCCGGGTGCGCAACTGGGCGGCGCGCTGCTTGCCGACGGGCACTGACTCAGACCTGATCGAAATCGAGCACCACGCGCTCGCTCACGGGGTGGGCCTGACAGCTGAGCACATAGCCCGCGTCCACCTCCGCTTTCACGAGCGCATGATTGAGATCCATCTCGACCTCGCCCTCCAGCACCCGCGCCTTGCAGGTGGCGCAGACGCCGCCCTTGCAGGAATAGGGCACATCCACACCTGCCGCCATGGCTGCGTCGAGGATGTTCTCGCCATCGGCCGCCAGCGAAAAACGGCTGCTGCGCCCATCGCGCCTCACGGTCACCTCGCTCATGCGGCCACCGTAGCGTTCAGCACGCTCGTGGTGGCGCCGGATGACCTGCTGCGCGTCCTCGGGATTCGCGTAAAAGAGCTCGTAGTGGATGCGCGCCTCCAGGATGCCGGCATCGCGCAGGCCTCGGGACACCTCCGAGATCATGCCCTCGGGCCCGCAGAGAAAGAACTCGTCGACCTCACGGATGCGGATGAGGTGCTTGCGCTCGAGTTCCGCGCCCTTGCGGTTGTCGATGCGGCCGTTCAGCACCTCCGCGTCCTGTTCCTCGCGGCTCAGGATGTTGATCCAGTTGAAACGGCCGAGATAGCGGTTCTTCAGGAAGGAGAGTTCCTCGCGGAACATGATGCTCGTGCTGCGCTTGTTGCCGTAGATCAGCGTGACCTCGCTCCCGGGTTCGCGGGAGAGCAACGAACGGACGATCGAGAGCACCGGCGTGATGCCACTGCCTGCGGCAATGCACATGTAGCGGCGCGCACGACTGGCATCGGGTGCCACGCCGAAGCTGCCTTGCGGTGGCGCGACATCAAGCGTGTGGCCCGCACGCAGCGTGTCGTGCGCCCAGGTCGAGAAGGCTCCGCCCTCGATACGCTTGATGGCGACCTGCAGGCGGCCGTCGTCAAGGCCCGAACATATCGAGTAGCAGCGTCGCAGTTCGCGGCCCTCCACATCGGCCCGCAGGGTGAGGTATTGCCCGGGCTGGAAGCGGAATGCATCGGCGAGCGTCGCTGGCACATCAAGTTCTACGCACACCGCGCTGTCGGTCTCCGGGAGCACGGAGCGCAGGCGCAGGGAGTGAAAAGAGAGTTCAGCCATCGCGGTTCTCCCGGTGTGATGGACAAGGCATCAGATGCGTTTGAAGGCGTCGAATGGTTCGGCGCACTCGCGGCACTGCCACAACGCCTTGCAGGCCGTGGAACCGAACTCGCTCACGCGCCGGGTATCGGCAGAGCCGCAGTGCGGACAGGGGGGCTGCGGATCCTCTGACAACGGCTCGCAGGAACTCGGGGCGGGGGGTGCGATACCGAAGGCGCGCAGGCTCTCCCGGGCGCTCCCGGTGATCCAGTCCGTGCTCCAGGCGGGAGCAAGTCGCGTATGGATTTCGACGCGCCCTACTCCGAGCGCGAGCAGTTCCGCGCGGATGTCGGAGGCCATCGCGTGCATCGCAGGGCAACCAGACCACGTAGGCGTGATCGTGGCGCGCACACCGTCTTCGAGATACTCCAGCCGGCGCAGGACGCCGAGTTCACGCACGGAGACCACCGGAATCTCCGGATCCTTCACCGCCTCGAGAGCCGCCCACAGAGCGGCAAGCGACGGGTCGCGCTGTGAATCACGATCCACCACGAGTTCCGCATCCATCACCGGAATGCGCTGGAAAATGGGGTCTGACCCCATTTTTTCCCGAGCAGGGGGGGAGTTCACCATTGCAGGCCGGGATAGGCACGCTGCATGAACTGCAACTCGGACAACAGATGCCCGAGGTGCTCCGTGTGCGTGCCGTCGCGGCCGCCGTCGACGGACCACGCGTCTGCGGGGCGGCTGAGAGTGGCCTCGGCAAGCACGGGAACCACGAGCGACTCCCATTGCGCGCGCAGCGCGGCACGGTCCGGTGCGATGCCGGCCGAGACGAGACGCTGTTCGGCCTCTCCCGGACGGAAGAGCTCGTGGGTGTAACCCCAGATCTCGTTGAAGGCACGCTGCAAGCGCTGATGGCTTTCCGGCGTGCCGTCGCCCAGGCGAATGACCCAGTCGCGACTGCGCCGGTAGTGGTAGCGGCTCTCCTTCACGGCCTTGCCGGCGATCGCCGCCAGTTCGGGTTCCGCTGAACCGCAGAGAGCCTCTAGAAAGGGCAGGTTGAAGGCATCGACCAGAAACTGCCGGGCCGTGCTGCAGGCGAAATCCCCCCGCGGCAACTCCATGATCAGGAGGTTGCGGTACTCGCGGCAGTCGCGCAGGTACGCGAGCGCGTCCTCGTCGCGGCCCGCGCCTTCCAGCCGCGCCGCGCAGGAATAGAACATCCGTGCACGGCCTATGAAATCCAGCGCGACATTGGCGAGCGCGAGGTCTTCCTCGAGGAACGGGGCATTGCTGCACCACTCCGAAAGGCGCTGTCCGAGGATCAGCGCGTCATCGGCAAGTCCCAGTGTGTAGTGGAACAGCTCTGTCTGCGTATGCATGGCGTCTCCCGTGCCCTGCGCCTGAACGCAAGGCAACTCTGCTCACATGTTGTCGACTTCCTGAGGAAGCCGGTAATGCGTGGCGTGGCGGTAGGGTTTGTCGTCCATCGGGTCGAAAAACTCGCCGGTGTCATCCTCCTGGGAGGCGACGATATCGCCGGATTTGACGACCCAGATACTCACGCCCTCGCTGCGCCGCGTGTAGCAATCACGCGCGTACTCCAGCGCCTGCTGGTGGTCCTCGGCGTGAAGGCTGCCGACGTGCTTGTGGTCCAGGCCACGCCGCGAGCGGATGAAAACCTCGAACAGCGGCATGTGCGGCGTGCTGGCCATGTGATGTCCTCCTGCGTCTGCGTCTGCGTGTGGATCGATCAGGCCGCGTCCTGCGCGGCACGGGAACGCTTGCGCTCCTCGTGAACACGCAGCGCCTCGCGCACCCACTCGCCTTCGTCGTGGGCACGGCGGTGGTGCGTCAGTCGATCGCGGTTGCACATGCCGTTACCCGACACGACGCGGTTGAATTCGTCCCAGTCGATGGGGCCGAAGTCGTAGTGGCCACGCGCCTCGTTCCAGCGCAACAGCGTGTCGGGCACCACCAACCCGGCGAACTCCGCCTGTGGCACCGTCTGGTCGACGAACTTCTGCCGCAGTTCGTCGTTCGACTGGCGTTTGATCTTCCAGGTCATGGACTGCGCGCTGTGAGCGGACTCCGCGTCATGCGGGCCGAACATCATCAGCGAGGGCCACCACCAGCGGTTCAGGGCGTCCTGTGCCATGGCTTTCTGCTCTGCACTGCCCTGCGCGAGGGCGAGGATCAGCTCGTAACCCTGGCGCTGGTGGAAGCTCTCTTCCTTGCAGATGCGCACCATGCCCCGCGCGTAAGGGCCGTAGGAGGTGCGCTGCAAAGAGATCTGGTTGACGATCGCGGCACCGTCGACCAACCAGCCGATGGCGCCGATATCGGCCCAGGTGAGCGTGGGGTAGTTGAAGATGGACGCGTACTTGGCCTTGCCCTCTTGCAGCGCCTCGATCATCTCCTCGCGGGAGACTCCCAACGTCTCGGCGGCGCTGTAGAGGTAGAGCCCGTGGCCGCCTTCATCCTGCACCTTGGCGAGCAGCACTGCCTTGCGACGCAGCGTAGGCGCACGGAGGATCCAGTTGCCCTCGGGCTGCATGCCGATCACCTCGGAGTGCGCGTGCTGGGAAATCTGGCGCACCAGAGTCCTGCGATAGGCCTCCGGCATCCAGTC
>JBILEG010000301.1:0-4793 GCA_044352225.1 Pseudomonadales bacterium
GCCCCGTGCCGCAGAACGGTGTACCCGGAGAGACGCTCTCGCCCACGCAACCCTTCCCCACGCATCCCAAGCCCTTGCACAACAGCGTGGTCACGCCCGACACCGCAGCTGGTTTCACGCCCATCGACCGCTGGGACTGTGCGCGCAAGATCGAAAAGCTGCGCTGGGACGGCCCCTTCACGCCGCCTACCCTGGAGGGCTCCATCGGCTACCCGCACACCAGCGGCGGCGGTAACTGGGGCGGCCTCGCCATCGACCCCGAACGCGCGATCATGATCCTGAACCAGACGCAGATGGCGCAGGTGAACAGGCTCATCCCGCGCGAGGAAGCGAAGAGCATCGACCGCTCGAAGATGCAGTACCCCAACGAGCTCTACGAGATGACCGGCACGCCCTACGTGCTGCTGCGCACGGCGTTGGACTCGTTTCTGGGCGCGCCCTGCAGCCCCATGCCCTGGGGTACGCTCACGGCGGTCGACATGAAGAGCGGCGAGGTGAAATGGCAGGTGCCCTTCGGCACACTGGAGGAGCTCGCGAGCTGGCCGGTGACGGCGATGTTCCGCAAGACCGGAGCACCGAATTTCGGCGGTGGCATGGCCACGGCGTCGGGGCTGTACTTCATCGGCGCAAGCATGGACGGCTATTTCCATGCCTACGAGACGGAGACGGGCAAGGAACTCTGGCGCACCAAGCTGCCCTTCGGCGGTCACTCGGTGCCAATGAGTTTCCGTGGCAAATCCGGCGCGCAGTACGTGCTGATTTCGGCGGGCGGCAACGTCTTCACGAAGATGGGAGCGGATCTGGTGGCTTTCCGTCTGCCGGCGCCCTGAGGGAGCCGGCCCGGAAGCTGGTCTCGCACTGCCGCGCTGCTTGCCTGCGCAAGGGCGCATGCGCTGCGAGAGTTGCATTGTCGCCGCCGATGATCGGAAGTAGTCTTGGGTTGTCTGTCGACCATAAGAATACGAACGATGCTAACCCTGCCTGCTTCCGAAGCGAGGGCCAAGCTGTACCGGCTCATCGAAGACGCCTCTGCTTCCCGCTCTCCCGTGATCATCACGGGATCCCGAACGCATGCCGTGCTCGTGCCTGCCAACCAGTGGCAGGCCATCCAGGAGACGCTCGCGCTGCTGGCCCTGCCCGGCATGCTCGAGTCCATCCGCGAGGGTGTATCCCTTCCGGTAGAGCACTGTGCCAGGACGCTCGACTGGTGAGTTGGGATCTCGTTTTCACACCGCAGGCCGAGGAGGACGCCCGCCGCATCGCCGCGGCCGGGCTCAAACCCCGTGTCCACGAACTGTTCACCGTCCTGCGCTCCGGGCCGCTGGATGATCACGTGCCCTACGAGGCGCTGGTCGGCGAGATGGAGGGGGTCTATTCCCGCCGCATCAATTCCCGGCACCGGCTGGTCTATCAGGTGATTCCCTACGGGCGGGTGGTCAAGATCCTGAGAATGTGGGCCGATCGGGTCTGAGTACCGCGCATCGGTGCGCCTGATCCTGTCATCGACCCGAAATCTTCAGATGGCACCGTGAGTCCTCTCACTGAGGGTGCGGAAATGCGTCTGCCGGTTTTGTTTGCCGCCATGCTTTTGAATCTCACCGCTTACGCAGGCAGCGATCCGCCGCCAGCAGGGGCGCTTCCGTCTTGTCCCCAGGCGAGTTCATCCATTGAAGTCTCGACATCGCCGGATGTAGCCGGAATGAACGTGGGGACGAACCAGGTTCTCTCAGGCGCGGAGCTCGATGCTTTGTCGGAGCTCGGTGTCGGGTGGTCCCGCATCACCGTACGCTGGTCCGACGTCCAGAGGACGAGCACTGGAACGCCCGACTGGGCAGGACTTGACGCAAACGTGAAAGCCCTGAAGAGCCGGGGCATCAACGTTCTTGCGACGGTCAACAGCACACCCAAATGGGCATTTGCCGCGGGCACCTTGGCCAACTGCAAGCGCGTTGGCAGGCCTGCTCTCAAGCCCGAGGCCCTGGGAGGCACCGAGCAAGGCTGCATTGATCTGCAGGTCTGCCTGGCGAGCCCCTCCTGCTCCGGTGGGCCCCAGGTTCCGCAAACCCGTTTCTGGAAGACCTTCGTCAGGGAGTTGGTCGATCGTTACAACGGCTTCACCGAAGACCCGCTCAACCCGGGACAGACGTTGCCGCGTATTGACGCTTTCGAAATCTGGAACGAACCGGACGCGGGGCGCGAGAAATTCAATGGTTCCTTGCGTCAGTACCACGATCTGGTGCTTGCTCCTGCGGTGGAAAAGGTTCGCCTCGAGAGCGCCAATCAGGGCGCCGTTCTCGTGGGCGGTGCGCTTGCGGCTGGCGATTACCACAGCCCTGATCCGGCCACCCTCTCGGCGGCGGTGTCTGTCGCACTGCAGGACGCTCTGGTCGGCTCGGCTGCACAGGCTGTGGATGTCGATGCTGTCTCGATGCACTCCTACAAGTTTCCGCAGAACACCCTCGCGGTCGGTGTGGCCTTCCGCCAGACCATGCTCTCGCTGTATGGGGGGGTCTCGAAGCCGCTGTGGCTGACCGAGTACGGCAAGGACTCCTCGACCGGTTGCAGCCCTGTCGATGCCACCTGCGCCGAGGCGGATCAGTACTGCATGTACCGGGATTTCCAGGGCCGCAATTTCGGCCCGCAGGCGGTGCCTGTGTTCGACAAAGCCTTCTGGTATGCGCTGAGTGATTTCATGACCCCGCAGGCTACGGTGAGCCAGGGCTTCGGGGTTCTTGGCGAGTGCACGGTCTGCGCGAGCCCCTGCAACTACGAGTTCTTCACCAAACCGGTGTTCTCCGCCATGCAGCAGGTGCTCGGCAAGACGCCTTCCCCGGCACGCACCGTGTTTGGTGTCCCGCCGCAGTAGGCCAACTCCGTCGCATAAAAAATGAGCGACTCCCCGGGTGTGGGCGAGGTAGTCTGGTCGTTCACCCAAGGAGAGTCCGGATGGCGAAGCCAAGCAAACCCGTTGTCAGCAAGGCGTCCGATGAGCCGCCGGTCACGCAGCAGCACCGCCTGATCACCGCGCAGGTTGCGCAGTTCCTGCAGGGCGGCGGAGAGATCCAGCAGATTCCCCGTGGCGTGAGCGGCCAGCCCAAGCTGGGCGGCCCTTCCATGAAGCCCGCTGGCACCTGACGGCCCTCGTCCGTGGCCAGCGCCCCGTCTGTGAGCTTCTCCAGACACCGGGTTCCGGTTCTCGACAGTCACATCAGCTGGCTCGAAGCAGGGCAGGGCGCACCGGTCCTGCTCCTGCACGGCAACCCCACCTCAGGCCTGCTCTGGCGCAACATCATTCCCTTCCTCGCACCCCTCGGCCGCTGCATCGCGCCGGATCTGATCGGTTTCGGGCAGTCGGGGCGTTTTGCGGTGGGTGGTGATCGGGCTTATGGATTCGCTACCCAGCGCGCCTACCTCGATGCCTTCATCGCTGCGCTCGCCCTCGATCAGCCCCTCACGCTGGTGCTCCACGACTGGGGCTCGGTGCTGGGTTTCGACTGGGCCAACCGGCATCGCGAGCGCGTGCGGGCCATCGCCTACATGGAAGCCGTGGTGCGGCCCGTGGCCGAGGCGGATCTGGAGCCCCAGACGGTCGAGATGTTCCGCGTGCTGCGTTCCGCGGCCGGCGAGCAACTGATCCTGCAGGAGAACATGTACATCGAGCAGGCGCTGCCGGCCACCGTGCTGCGCCCGTTGACGACGGCAGAACTCGATGTGCACCGGGGCCCGTTTCCCGAGCCCGGCGAATCACGCCGCGCGATGCTGGACCTCTGCCGCGAAGTGCCCTTCGACGGAACACCCGCCGAGGTGTGGGACGCGGAGCAGGCCTACGCCGACTGGCTGCCGACCTCTGCCGTGCCGAAGCTCTTCGTGAATGCCGAGCCGGGTGCGTTTCTCGTGGACGACAAGCGCCGTTTCTGCCGCAGCTGGCCGAATCAGGAAGAGGTCACGGTGCCAGGTCTGCATTTCGTGCAGGAGGATGCGCCTGAAGAGATTGGCGCGGCCCTGGCGGGGTGGTTCAAGCGCTTGCCCGGTTGAGCGTGGAGCCCGGGTGCCGCGCCCGCAGTGGTTGCTTCAGAGCGCGGGGCTGACCGCCGGCTGCATCACCTCGGGCGACCACGCCTTGCGCGCGAACACTTCCCGCACCAGCGGCGCGAAGCTCTCCAGCGAGTCGCTCCCGTAATCCGGATCAAAGGAACATTGATCCCAGCGTTCGCAAAACGCCGCGCAGTCGTCGAACCAGGGCGAACCCCGATACTTCTCCCGCTCTTCGCGGTTCCAGCCGTAGTGGTGCGCGTAGTAGTACATCTGGAAGGCGCCGTGGTGCGCCACTGTCCAGACCACCTGCTCGCGCAGGAAGGGCCGCAGCGCCTCTGCCGCAAAGCGGTCGTGGTTCTGTGGTGCCAGGCCGTCGCCCACGTCGTGCAGGAGGGCGGCGACGATCCAGTCGATATCCGCGCCATCACGCCGCGCGCGCGTGGCCGATTGCAGCGCGTGCTCGAGGCGTGTGACGCGGTACCCCGGCAGGCTTTCCTCGCCCTGCTGGTGCAACTCGCGCAGCAGCCGATCGGCGGTGGCGGCCAGATGCGCGTGCTCCAGCTCCTGCAGCAGGAGGTAATCCTCCCGCGTGCCGTCCTTCATCCGGATGAAACTTACGGTTTGCGCTGCCTCAGCTGGCATAGTCGGGCTCCTCGCGCTCGAGCAGGCGTTTCATTTCCTCGAAGTGGGCGAACTGCATGGGGGCGTAGTGCTCCCAGTCCTGCGCAGTGCGCTCGGCCACTTCGTCGCTCATCACG
>JBILEG010000330.1:0-4302 GCA_044352225.1 Pseudomonadales bacterium
CAGAGCGCGAGTGCGGCTTCGGCCATGGCTTCCATAGGCTCCCAGTGCGCGCCGTCGTCCACGGCACCGCTTGCGATCGCGCCCTCGCTGGCCACGGCCTCGACCGGTGCCAGCGCGTTGATGGCGATGCCGCTGCCCGCGAGCTCTGCCGCCAGACCTGCGGTCATGCGTTCCAGCGCGGCCTTGGTGGAACCATAAATCGTCGGGCCGGCGTGCACGTGGAATTGCTGGTAGCGCTCCGCAGAGTCGTAAGGCGCAGGGGCAGGGCGGCGCGAGGTTTCGCTGGAGAGATTCAGGATCCAACCGGTGCCGCGCTCCTGCATGAAGGGGATGGCCTGCTGCGACATCTCGAGCGGCGCGAAGAAATTCACCTCGAAGGCCTGGTGCGTGTGCTTGGGCAATTGCTGCGTGAGCGTGGGCCGGAAACGTGCCCACGCCGCGTTGTTCACGAGGATGTCGACGCTGCCGAAATGTGCGATGGCCGCGGGGATGATGGTCGCGCGTGATGCGGCATCGGACAGGTCGGCCTGCACGCACAGGCACTCGGCGCCGAGTGCGCGGATGCGCTCTTGGGTTTCTCTCAGCGAGCCCGGCAGCTTTCCGTCCGGTTCAAGTGTGCGCGCAGTTATCACCACCCTCGCACCCTCTGCCGCAAAGCGGTAGGCGATGGCGGCGCCAATGCCGCGGCTCGCGCCGGTGATGATGGCGGTTTTGCCTGCCAAAGCGTGTGGCATCTGTTCACCTCGGGGTTGTCGCTGAAGTTATTCTCCGAAGTGTGGTGGCGGGGTGTGCGCTTGTCATCAGTGCGGCCCACATCACTCCGCGACCCTATCCATACAAACCCGTCACCGCCTTGAAGCTGCGCTCCACGCTCGCCATCTCCTCAGGTGTCAGTGCCGTGAGCGGACCCTTGATCAGACGCTGTCGATCGAGCGTGCGGGGTTGCTCGGGCATCACCTGGCAGGCCTCCGCCAGACCCTCGCGTTTGGTGATCGTGACGTGCAGGGGTTCCTTCGAGGGGCGTACCTGGGTTGTCAGCGGCAGCACCACGATCGTTGGCTCACCCTGCGCGATCAGGAAGTCGGCCTGGAAGATGAGCACGGGCCGCACTTTGCCGATCTCGGCGCCGCGGTTGGGATTCAGATTGCCAAGCCAGATTTCGCCCCGCCTCACGTTCGCGTACTCCCCTTGCGTGCGCGGTAACGCGGCTTTGGCTCGTGTACGGCGTGTTCGCTCGCAGCAAGTGCTTCGTTGTCGGTGTACAGGGCCTCGCTCGCTACAGCGAGCGCCTCGGCGTGGCCGCGTTCGCGTGCTGCTCTGGCGATCTCGCTGAGGAAACGTTCGCGCTCGATGCGCTCCAGATAGTCGGCGATGGCGTCACGTGCGATCTCGGACTTTGGTCGTTGCGCGCGCGCGGCCTCACGCGCGAGTTGGGCCTCGAGGTCGTCTGGAAGTCTGATGCTGACGAGAGACATGACAAATTGTCTTACAAAATGTAGTGCGCAGACTGTACCGCTGGATGTGACCGGGCTCAATGGGTGCGATGTACGCATACGGCCGGTGTAGCGACATCCACCGAGGGCTCCGTGCGCGTGTCGTCGTGAGGCTGCAGCGCTCAAGCGGTCTCGCCAGAGGGCTGTGGCACCCCGTCTCAGTGATGCCGATACCGCCGCTGCACATGCTCCTGCCGTATCGCGATGGCACGACGACGCTCCTCAGCCGTGACGAGTCTGGTGTCGGGTGGCAGATGCTGCAGCACCTCGGCGAGCGGCACGATCTTCGAGGTGCTCCACGGCAATTGCTCGGAGGGTTTATCGGAATAGGCCCAGCGCACCCCGATGTAGCCCTCCGGGTGCCCGGTGGTGTCGACCCAGTTGTGCACGCCGGGGTCTGAATGCGCGATCACGTAGCGGATCACGTTGTCTGCGTCGCGGTGGGCCTGGATGCCGTTCAGGCTGCTCTGGTAGTTGGCGAAGTCGAGTGACTCGCCCCAGAGGTTGCCCAGGCAGAAGCCGATGTAATCGGGTTCCACGGGTTGGTGCAGTTCCACGATCATGGCCTGCTCCGGCGAGAGCTCGTAGATGCCGCCGCCGTAGATGTTCGTGCTCATGCCGCCGCCGGTGGCGAGCGAGGCGGCGTTGGGTTTGTTCAGCGCGTTGCGAGGCATGAAGCATTCGCCGTCGCCGTTCATGTCGCCGTAGGCTTCCAGCGTGATGCCGTAGAACTTGTTCCAGAAGTGCACCTGGTTGCGTGCCAGCAGCCCCGCCTGACGCAACTGCGCTGCGGCATCGGCCGGCGCGAGCACGGGCATGGGGTGTCCGAGGCGATCGTTGCGGTAGATGAAGATGTCCATCAGCTCTTCGTCTTCCCAGTCCCCGAAGAGCTCTCGCAGCCCCACCATCACGGCCACGTATTCGCGCTCCACCCACTCGCCTGCCGCGTTGCGACGGCGCTTGATGCTGCGCGTGCACATGAAGTTGCCGGTGTGGCCTTCGGGGCGCTCGGGCCCCAGAAAGATCTCGAAGCTGCCGTCGGCGTTCACCTGCAGGTCGGAGGAGTCCAGCACCGAGGTGTTGGCGCGCGTGCCCGGTGCCATTTCGCTGAGCTCGCCCGTATCGCCCGAGTGCCCGCTCGCGGTCTGGAAGAACACGTAGTGCGGTGCCTTGCGCACGCCCTTGGCGGCGCGCTGCCCGCGCCAGTGGCCGGTGTCGCCGCAGCGTCCTTTGATGGTGTAGCAGTGGTTTCCGTCGATGGGGGCGTAGAGGTAGATCGCGTCGGAATTGTCGATGGTCGAGCGGTTCAGCGGCTGTATCTGCCGGATGAAATACGGGAACTCCGCCGTGGGCCCGATGCTCCGCGCGATGGAGCCGTAGATGAAACCCGTGACGTAGCGATAGCCCTCGGCGAGGTTGCGCGGAGTGCCCGGCGCGGGGAAGAGCGCGGGGTTGTCGATGGCGTCGCGGGCCTCGGAGAAGCGCGCGAGCATCTCGTCCCAGGCGCGGCGCAGTTCGAGCGCTGCGGCTTCGGTTTCGGCATCGTAGGGGGCCTTGGGATCAAGCATGGGGTGTGGCCTCGTGGGTGTTGCGTTGCGCGGCATCGGCGCCCCAGCCGAAGCGCTCGAAGAGCGGCGCCAGGCGTTGACGGATCTCGTCTTCTTCCAGCCCGAACTCCGCCAGACTGTAGCGGTGCGCGGTCTCGTGGGCGCGTGCGCCGGCGTCCTCGGCCGCGAGGAATGCACCCATCTGCGCACTCATGCCGATCCCGAGTTCCGCGTACACGCGCTCGATGGTCGCGCGTGGTGAGGCCACGAGCTCGCGGTAATCGATGACCGCGCGCGGCGTGTGCGGATGGCGCGCCAGCACCTGCTCGGGGAGTTCGTAGTGCTCGTACGAGAGCTGCGTCATCACGCGCGTCGAAGCGCTGATGCGTGCGGCATCCATGTTCCCGCCGCGCTTCCAGCTCACGTGCATGAGTTTCAGCAGGCTCGGGATGGTTTCGTAGGGGTTGCGGTAGGGAATCACGAAGCGTGCATCGGGAAAAATCTCGATCAGCGTCTCGACGCGCCCGCACCACGTGGGGTTCTTGCTGATGTGGATCTTGTCTGCGCCGTTCAGGTAGAGCTGGCGGCGCACGCATTCGCGGTAATAGCGCATCAGGCGACGCCGGCTCGCGGGCGGGCGCTGGTCGACATGGAAGAAATCCAGTTCGGCCAGATAGGGGAGCTTCGTCATCCAGAATCCGGAGGCGCAGGAGCTCTGGAAGATCAGGTCGTCTTCCTCCGGCATGGTGAGGCCCATCGGGTGGATGTGCTGTGTGGGGCCGAATTTGCGCGCTTCCCACGCCTGCAGCCTGCGCTCAAGACGCCCGCCGAGCAGATGACGATCGATCCACGCACCGAGGCGCACGAGTTTTTTCTCGGTGAGCGAGGGCAGCAGCAGTTCGTAATACCGGAACGTCGAGAAGCGCTCGTCACCGCACAGCAGCCGGTGCGCCAGCGTGGTGCCGCTCCGCGCGTGGCCCACCACGAACACCGGCGCTTTCACCTGCACCCGCCAGAGGCCGGGGAAGAGGATGCCGTCCAGAAAGAAGAAAACGGTGTGCGCCAACGAGCGTAGGGGCACGATCAGCAGCAGAAGTTTCATCAGCCCGCGGCGCTGGCGCGGGTTGGGCTCGCGGGAGGCGAGGCGGATCAGGGTGAGCCAGGTGTGGAAGTCGAAGTAGTAGAGCATCGCGGGGCTGCTCCCTTGGAGCGTGGGTCTTCGCCTCGCCGCCCGGCTGGCGGGCTGCGGCTGCGGTAAAGGA
>JBILEG010000026.1:0-15234 GCA_044352225.1 Pseudomonadales bacterium
GGCCCGCTCCTGCACGGATTCGGATGTAGGAGCGGGCCATGCCCGCGACCTGCATACCCGCGACCTGCATGCCCGCAGCGGCCCGCACCAACCGTATACTCGGCCCCGGTGTGGCCGTGGCGGCCGCACGCATGCGAGACACGCCCGCCATGGCCAGACCCATCCCCGCACTCCTCGACATGTTCGACCGGCTGCTCGCCGCGCCGTCGGTGAGCTGCACCGAACCCGCGCTCGACCAGGGCAACCGCGCCGTCATCGACCTGCTCGCGGAATGGACCGGCGCACTCGGCTTCCGCGTCGAGATACAGGAAATCCCCGGCCGCCCTGGCAAGGCGAACCTCATCGCTGTTCTGGGCGAGGGCCCCGGCGGCCTGGTGCTCGCGGGCCACACCGACACCGTGCCCTTCGACGCCGATCTCTGGCACGTCGACCCGTTCCGCCTCACGCAACGCGACGAGCGCCTCTACGGCCTCGGCGCCACCGACATGAAAGGCTTCTTCCCGATCGCGCTCGAAGCGGCGCTGTCCGTGCGGGGCGCGCGGCTGAAAGAACCCCTGATCATCGTGGCAACGGCCGACGAAGAGAGCTCGATGGACGGCGCAAAACTCCTCGTAGCTGCCGGCAAGCCGCGCGCGCGCCATGCCGTGATCGGCGAGCCCACGGATCTGCGCCCCGTGCGCCTGCACAAGGGCATGATGATGGAGGCCGTGACGGTGACGGGGCAGTCGGGGCACAGCTCCAACCCCGCGCTGGGCAATAACGCTCTGGACGGAATGCACCGTGTGATCAGCGATCTGATCGCCTTCCGCACCGAGCTTGCGCTGCGCCACCAGAACCCGCTCTTCGAGGTGGCGGTGCCCACGCTGAACCTGGGCTGCATCCACGGCGGCGACAACCCCAACCGCATCTGCGGGCAATGCGAGCTGCACTTCGACCTGCGCCCGCTGCCAGGTATGGAACCCGAGGAACTGCGCGTCGTGATCCGCGAGCGGCTCGCGCGTATCGCCGCAGAGACAGGACTTGGCATCCGCATGCGCCCGCTCTTCCCCGGCCTCTCGCCCTTCGCTGAAGACGCCATGGCGCCCGTGGTGCGCGCAGCTGAGGAATTCACCGGGCACGCTGCAGGCCCTGTGGGCTTCGCCACCGAAGGGCCCTTCATGCAGGAGCTCGGCATGCAGACGGTGGTGATGGGCCCCGGTTCGATCCGGCAGGCGCACCAGCCGAACGAATACATGGAGCAACGGCAGGTGGAGCCAGCCGTAAATGTGCTCACATCGATGATCCGGCGCCTCTGCGTCGACGCCTGAAAGAGGACCCTCACGGCCGTGCAAAACTACGTCAACTGGTTCCGCACCGCGGCGCCCTACATCAACGCCCACAAGGGCAAGACCGTCGTGCTCGCCTTCGGCGGCGACGTGGTGCAGGACGAGCGCTTTGCCGCGATCGTCCACGACATCGCCATTCTCTCCACGCTGGGCCTGAAGATCGTGCTGGTGCACGGCACGGCGCGCGGGATGGAGGAGACATTGCCCGCACCCGCCGCAGAGAGCGGCGCTGCACGCGGGCGACGCGCCGTCTCCACGCAAGATCTGGAACGCGTCACCGGCCACGCGGGGCTGCTGCGCGCACGCGTCGAGGCGCTGCTCTCGATGGGGATCGCGAACTCCCCGATGCACGGCGCACGCATCCGTGTCTGCAGCGGGAACTTTGTGATTGCGCAGCCGGTGGGCATACACGGCGGCACGGATTTCGGCCACGCCGGGCGCGTGCGCCGCATCGACCGCGAGGGCATTGCCGCGGAACTCGGCTCGGGCAACATCGTGCTGCTCTCGCCGCTCGGCTATTCCACCACTGGCGAGATCTTCCACCTGGGCCGCGACGAAGTGGCCGTGGCGGCCTCCACCGCCCTTGGTGCGGACAAGCTCGTGTTCCTGGAGGAAGAATTGCTGACGGACGCCGCCGGCAATGTGCAACGCGATCTGCCGCTCAGGCTCGCGCAGATGCTGGCCGCCGAGCACCCATCTGCCGTGCTGGACGCGGCCATCGACGCCTGCCAAGGCGGCGTGGAGCGCTGCTACGTGCTGGATTATCGGCGCGACGGCGCGCTGCTCTGCGAGCTCTACACGCGCGACGGCATCGGCACCATGGTCAACCGCGATTCCTACGAGAGCATCCGCGTGGCGGGCATCGAGGACGTGGGCGGCATCATGGAACTGATCGCGCCACTCGAGCGCGACGGCACGCTGGTACGCCGCTCACGCGAGCGCCTGGAGCTCGAGATCGACTGCTTCAGCGTGGTGGAGCGCGACGGCGCGATCATCGCCTGCGCCGCACTTTATGCCGATACACCGAACCGCTCCGGTGAACTCGCCTGCGTGGCCACCGAGCCCGGCTACCGCCGCAGCGGCCGCGCGAACCGGCTGCTGGAGCACATCGAGGCACGGGCACGCGAAGGCGGCGTGGAGCGGCTCTTCGTGCTCACCACGCGAACGGCGCATTGGTTTGTGGAGCGCGGGTTCCGGCCGGCGGAGCTCTCGGAGCTGCCGGAGAAGCGGCGTGAGCTCTACAACTATCAGCGGAATTCGAAGGTGTTCATCAAGGGGATCTGAGCGGGGCGCTCGACTGCATCAGCAGCGCGCTGCGTTTTCTCTTGGCTTGGAGCGGCAAGGCACCCGCTAGTCCGCGTTTTTCCCGATGCGTTCGAGCAGGCCCGTAGCAGCTTCGAAGTCGAAGGCCTCAAGTGCCCGTGCAAGTTCCTCCAGCCTCTCTGCCGCCGCACCGCCGCGCCCGAGCGAGGCGAGTTCTGCGGCCAAGGGCACGGCGTCCGGATCGTTGTCCCGGACCAGCCCCGTCAGCTTCTCGATACCCGCGTCGAACCAGCCGGGCTCCGCCTCGACCACGACCGCTGCCGGCTCAGGATCCAGTTCCCGCAGACCCGCCAGCACCGGAGACAGCTCGGCCTCGAGTTTCACGACCAAGGCTGCGAGCTCCTCTGGCGCCGCGCCGCGCAAGCAGCCTTGCTCGAGTTCGCCAGCCGCCGCCTGCACGCCAACCGCAGCAATGTTGCCGGCCGTGCCCTTCAGCGTGTGCGCCATGCGTACCGCAGCCTCGCGGTCCGGGTCTGCAAGCGCCTGCTGGAACCGGGAACCGAAATCCTGGTAGGCATCGCGGAACTTGAGCAGCAGGCGTCGATACAGTCGCTGATCGCCCATCGTACGTTCGAGCCCGGCACCGGTTTCTATCCCCGGCAACAGAGGCAATGACGGCAGCGCAGCAGCGTCAGTCTCCGTCACCTCCCTCGGGCGGAGCTCACGACCGGAAGAGAGGATCCAGCGTGCCATCGTCGCGAACATCTCCGCCACGTTCAGCGGCTTGGGGATGTGGTCGGACATGCCCGCTGCAAGCGCCTTTTCCCGGTCGCCTGCCATCGCGTTGGCTGTCATCGCGATCACGGGCAAGTCCTTCCACCGGGGATTCGCCCGGATCGCACGCGTGGCGGTGTAGCCGTCCATCACGGGCATCTGGCAGTCCATGAGCACGCCATCGAAATCCTCGTCCACGGCCAGACGATCGAGCGCCTCCTGGCCGTTGTTCGCCAGCACCACATCGAGGCCCGCATTCGCCAGCAGCTCCATCGCGAGCTCCTGGTTCATCTCGTTGTCCTCCACCAGCAGCACCCGGGCACCCCGGAGTTGCGCCATCGTCCCGGCGTTTTCTTCGGACTTCTCGCGCGCTCGCGTTCGCGGGAGCGCCTCACGGCCCAAGCCCACGGCGATGGACTCGAGAAGCGTGCTGGCCGTCACTGGCTTGGTCAGTACCGTGCGCAGCGCGATGCCCCGCTCTTGCGCCGACTCCATCGCCTCCTCCCGGCCGAAAGCCGTCACCATCACGACGGGCGGGGCCGCATCCCCCAGTTCCGCGCGCATGCGCCGGGCCGCTTCGACCCCGTCGAGTCGCGGCATGCGCCAGTCCATCAGCACAAGGTCGAAAGGCGTGAGGGCGCGATCTTCCTCCAGCACGCGCGCCACTGCCTGCTCCCCGTCGGCCGCAGACTCCACCACGAGGCCGAAGGATCCGCACATCTCGATCAGGATCTCGCGCGCCGTCTGGTTGTCGTCCACGACGAGCACCCGTACCCCGGCAAGCTCCCCCGCGCGGCGGATGCTGCGCGCCGAGGTCTCGCTCTGGAGGTCGAAGGTGGCCTCGAAGTGGAAAGTCGACCCCTTCCCGACCTCGCTCTCGACCCAGATGCGGCCGTCCATCATCTCGACCATCCGCTTGCAGATCACGAGGCCCAACCCGGAGCCCCCGTACTTGCGCGTGGTCGATGTATCGGCCTGACTGAAAGACTGGAACAGTTTCCCGCATTGCTCGGGTGTCATCCCGATCCCGGTGTCCTTGACCCGGAAATGCAGGACGGCGGTGGTTTCTTCGATGGCGACCGTCTCCACGCCGACCACGATCTCGCCGTTCTCGGTGAACTTCACCGCGTTGTTGCCGAGATTGACCAGTATCTGGCCGAGCCGGAGCGGGTCCCCGTTCAGCGCCATCGGGACATCGGGCCGCACGTCGAAGAGCAACTCGACGCCTTGCTCCTCTGCCTTCATGCCGACGAGGTTTGCAAGGTTTTCCATCACGTCTTCTAGGCGGAAGGCGACACTCTCCATGGTCAGCTTGCCGGCCTCGATCTTCGAAAAATCGAGAATGTCGTTGATGACGCCCAGCAGGTTCTCGGCCGCCCGATTCACTTTCTCGATGTAGGCGCGCTGTTTCTTGTCGAGATCCGTGCGCAGAGCGAGATTGGACATTCCGATGATCGCGTTCATCGGCGTGCGGATCTCGTGGCTCATGTTCGCGAGAAAATCGCTCTTCGCGCGGGTCGCTTCCTCAGCCGCTTCTTTGGCAAGGACGCTCTCGCGCTCCGCCTGCCTGCGCGCGGTGATGTCCAGCAGCCACACCATCACGCCTTTCTCGCCGTGCAGCGAGAAGAGCATTGCCGTCGTGAGGTAGTCCCGCTCCTCGCCGTCGGCGGCCAGCAGGCGCGTCTCGATATCGCGGATGTGGCCATCGCGCATCAGCAGCCGGCTCAAGCCGTCGCGCGACTCGGCCGAAGGGAAAACCCGACCTGCGTCACCGCCCACCGGAATCCCGAATATGGTCTGGTAGGCGGAGTTCGCGTACCTGACGACACCATCGACTGCGAAAACCACTCCGAGGGGGCTGTTCTCGAGGATGCTGTGCAACGCGGATTGCTGCTCGGCGATCGACTCGCGCAGCGTGATGTCCTCGACAATCCAGATATGCGCCCGGGTGGTACCTGCCAGCGCGAATTCAGGCAACGCGCGGCCGGTGATCTCTGCCTTGAACACGCTGCCGTTACTGCGACGGAAGTCGGTACTCAGCCGTGCATCACCCTCGTCGAAAAGTTCGGGCAGCGTTCCGCCGAAGACCTCTTTGGCCGAGGCATCGACGAGGAACAATCCGCCGCCTCGCTCCCGCAGTTCCTGAAGGCTGTAGCCCACCAGGTTTTCGAAGGCAGGATTGGCCTGGAGGATGGCGCCCGATTCGTCCGCGAGCACCATTCCTACCGGTGTGCGGGAGAAGATCCCTTGCTGGTATGCGAGCAGTGCCTCAATGCGCTCACGCTCCCGGCGGATCTCACGAGAGGCATAGAACTGGCGGAACATGATCCCGAGGATCGCGAGGCCCAGGAACACGAGCAAGGGATAGTCGGACGTGTCTATGGCGCCATTGCGCCCGAACACCAGAAGCGTCACGTAGACCACGACGTAGGTGGCAAAAGACGACGACGCCGACAAGGATTCGCGGGCGCCGGTCGACAGCGGCACCGCCGCCGGGTGCTTGATGAACCACCACACGGCGGCACACTGCAGGAACCTGCCCGCGTTGGTGAGCATGGCCACCGATGTCGAGTACCCGGGATCGCCGCGGAGAGTGTTGGCGTTCCAAAGCAGATCCGCCGCCAGATACAAAGCCCACCCGATGCACGCAAGTGCGTAGACCCTATGGTCCACTGGGGCGTCATCCGCGGTCTTGAACAGCATCGTGAAGAACGTGAAGGCCACCACGACGTCCAGCGTGGCGAAGGAGATCAGGCCGAAGCGCTCCGACGGCGTGAATACGTGCAGGTGGTGACTGACGTCCCCCTTCAGCACGAACCAGATGACCAGCGCGCCGGCCAGGACGGTAGTGGCGTAGTCGACGAACATCCGGGTGAAGCCCAGGCTTCGTGCCTCGGACGCGAGAACGCGCCACTGGTACCCGATCATCAGGGCATAGGCGCCGTAGAAGTAACCATCGTCCCAAGAGAGGATCGCGGACCTTCCCTCGATCCAGGCGATGGTCTCGAAGACGTTGCCGAGCAGGAGCAGGAAGAGCGTCGCGGAGGTCCAGACCCAGAAGCGCCGTTGCGCGCGATCGAGGCTGCGCAGCGCTGCAATGACCGCCGCAGTCACCAGCAAAAGGTGCGTCAGCGGCTCCGACCAGGTTTCGACGAGATACGGCGTCGACGCGAAGCCGAGGCTCTGGAACGGCAGATAAATGGATACAGCCAGTGCCGCCACACCGCACAAGAGTGCCGATGCGATCCGCACGGCCTGCCGCTGCGTCAACGTCATGTTGTTCCCTCGCACGAAGCGCATCCGGCAGTCGCCCTGCCGGTCGGATTCTCCGCGGACACGGGATGGCTCACTGCTGGTACAAGGAGAGGGTGTCGGCCTTGCGCTCGATATCCTCGTCCGTATCGGCATAGCGCTTTGCGATCTCGTGGAAGTCGCCCGCCACCTGCATGAAGGCATCCACCATGTCAGGATCGAAATGCGCGCCGCGTCCTTCGAGGATGATTCCGACAGCCTGCTCGTGCGTCATGCCGGACTTGTACACGCGCCTGCTGATGAGCGCGTCGTAAACGTCGGCGACGGCCATCAGACGCGCGGATACCGGGATGGCATCACCGGCGAGCCCCTCCGGGTAGCCGCTGCCGTCCCACTTCTCCTGATGGCTGTAGGCGATCTGCTTGGCATACGTCAGGAAGTCGACCTCCATGCCCAACTGCCGTTCGGCCGCGACGATCGCGTCTCGGCCCAGCGTGGTGTGGGTCTTCATGATCTCGAACTCTCCCGGCGTCAGCCGACCCGGCTTCAGCAGGATCCGGTCCGGTATGCCAACCTTCCCGATATCGTGAAGCGGTGCCGATTTGAACAGCTTGCTGATGGTCTGTTCGTCGAGAAACATCCGGAATCGCGGGTGGTCACACAGGCGCTCCGCCAGGACCTTCAGGTAGTACTGCGTGCGGCGGATGTGATTACCCGTATCGCTGTCGCGCGTCTCGGCGAGCGAGGCCATCGCCATGGTGGTCACGTCCTGGATCGCCTGCACCTCGCGGGTGCGCTTTTCGACCTCCTGCTCCAGGAATGCGTTCTTGTCGCGCAAAAAATCACTCGCCGCCTTGACCCGCAGATGGGTAGCGATGCGCGCGAGCACGATCGGCGGGTTCACCGGCTTGGTGATGAAGTCGGACGCCCCGAGCTCAAGGCCTTTTTTCTCGTCCTCCGTCGCGTTGAGTGCGGTGAGAAAAATGATGGGGATCGACGCGGTGGCGGGATCCCCTTTGAGTTCGGAACACACCTCGTAGCCCGACATGCCCGGCATCATGATGTCCAGCAGGATCAGGTCGGGGCGGGGTTCGGCCCTCGCAATAGTCAGCGCGCGCTCACCGCTGATCGCAACCTTGACCACGTACGCGTCCTTGAGGACCCTCGACATCAGCGACAGGTTGTCAGGCGTGTCGTCGACGACAAGGACGATGGCCTTGCTTTGCTGACCAAGTGCTTCGCTCATGTGAAGCCTCCGGAGTTGCGGTGAATCGTGCGGATCATACGCGAGCGCATCTGTTCACCGCCTGGAACCAATGGGTGAAACCTGTCGTTACGCATGCGCTCCGAAGCCTCGTCCGTACGAAGTGTCGCTCCGGAAGAGCCATGCGAACTTCGCGAATCATGCGTCGTTGTGCCTGTCACAAGGAGCCCCTAGACTCCGCCGCGCACCGTGCAAAACGCTGCTTCACGATATCGTCAATAACGATGACCGGAGGTCAGAATCATGAGAGCCCTGTTGGCACCCGTGTTCCTTTTCATGCTTGTCGGCGCCACACCGTCATACGCGATCGATTGCGCCGAACATGCCGAAGCCTACGAGGCCGGAGCGGAGGCTGGCCGCGAAGACGGCGCACGCGGCAAATCGCAGGATCCTTCTCGACACCGTGAAGCCGATCACAAGCACAAGAACCGCTATGCCTGCTACGAGAAAGGCTACGGCGTGGGCTATACCAACGCTGCCGCTGACGCCCGCCGGGAGTCCTCGCGGCATTCGTCGCGTGACGAGCGCCGCGAGAGGGACGACGACATTCCGCGTGCCGGCTCCAACGAGCGCGAGTACTTCGACGACGGTTGCAGCCGCGGCCGGGAAGACGGCCGTGCCGGCATGAGCTCTTACTACGGCCGCTATTCGGATGAGTACGACAGCCGCTTCGAGCCCTTCTTTGCCCGGGGCTACGAGATGTGCTGGCGGGAGAACCGCTGAGCCGCGCGCCGGGCGGCCCTGAGTGGCGCCCGGCTATTCCGCCTCAGACTCCGTCCGGCCCAAGACGGCGCAGCGGGCGTCTGGATGCCTCGGTGTACATCCAGACTTCGCCACGATAACGACCCACCAGCATGAATCCGCCCACAGCCGCGGGTGCGAAGAAGAACTCAGGCTGATCTGCGAGCAGCCGCAACCGATAGCTTCGGAAGGACAATTCAATCCCATTTGCGGGGAACTGCGGCAGTTGTGAGAGCGAGACCGGCAGATGCCCGTAAGCGCTCTTGTAGTCATCGACGGCACGTCCGAGACGCTCTACCTGCATCCGGAAAGACGCGTCCTCAGGCGCGGGCGTGGTTTCATGACGCTGGACGAGCAGGGCCATGATCAGCAGCAGGCCGGCGATGACGGCTACAACCACCGGTCGGGCCGGCCATGCAGACCGCGATGTCACGGGCTGCGCCGCAGGCGCGCGTCGGGCCCTTGCGAGCTCTGCCACATCCGGCGCTCGCGCGGGTGGCTCACTGGCACCGTGGCGCGCGGCGTCTCGTGCCCCTCCCCTGAATTCATCCGCAAGGATACGGTCCAGCCCCTGATGCAAGCTCGGCTTGCCTTTGACGGCGGCTGACGTGGGCGGCGGGGCGCGGGAAGCGCCACGCCGGATGTCGCCAAGCGCGCGGCCCAAGGAGTCCCCGCGCTCCTCATCACTCATGGCGTCTGTCCTTCGGGCATGAGTTCACGACTCAAATGTCGTTCAAAAGGACGGTGCCGGGCTTCACCGGACAGCCCCCACCGGCCGGATCGCCCCCGTTGCAGCCATCACCCACGCAACAGTAGACGCACTCATAGCTTTGAGTGACGGTCTGACTCATGGAGTGCTTCTGGCAAGATTCGTCGGTCATGTCACCCTTGTAATTCGCACATTCGGAGAGGGACATGCAGCCCCGTGCCAGTTCCTGGACACCTTCTGCACTATTGGTGACCCGAGCGAAGGGTAACTCCCCGGGTTTGCAGGTCTTTGCCCACGCGGGGTCGGAAGCAGGGTCCGGCGGAAGCCCCGCGCACAGACCCGGATCGGCGACGGGGTCACAGGTCATCGCCTGGAAAGCCGCGTCTTTGGGCGCGGGCACGGGAGTGCCAAGGTCACAGGGTGAATCGGGGGCGGGCGCTTGCCAGCCACCGCCGCCGTAGTTCCAGTCCCGGCAGGCTCCCGTGGGCAAGCCGGTCTGTCGATCCGCCGCCCTGAACTGCCCCGGAGGGCAGGCCGGCGCTGCCGGGCTTGCAGGCGCCGCTGTCACCGCAGGCGCCGCAGTGGCTGCAGCGCTTGGCGATGGCGCTGCCACAGCAGCAGCCGTTGAAGGAAGCACGGGCACAGGCGCCGGATCGGGGTGGCAGGTGACGCCGCCGCCCGCCGCCCGCGAATGCCCCGGCGGACATTTGGGCGCGCACGCCGCCACAGATGCACCGCCCGGCCCGCTGATCGAGAGCGGGTCCTCGTCAGGGCCACAACCGGCCGTGCGGGCTGGCGCGCTCGGCATGGCACCCCCGTCCCTGCAGATGGCGGGCAGGAAGCGGGATGGCAGCGCTTCGTCTGCGGCCGCGTAGGGCCCAGCCTCGACGCAGTACCAATTGCCGCCCTCGCGCAGTTCCAGCGCAAAGGCTTTTTTCTGGCCCATGAGGGGCAGCTCGGCGCTGGCGAGCAGATAGCCCTTGAGGCCGGGCGGTGCGCTTGCAGGGTGCCAGTCGACCGAGGTTCTGTGCCCGGCAACACCGCCCCCACTCATCGCTGCAGACGAAGGCGCCGCGCCCATCGCAAGCGATTCGATCACACCGGTACGTGCCGCATCCGCAAAGCCAAAACCCTCTGACACCGCCGCGCGAACCACGTACTCCCGGAACCCCGCGGCGGCCACCGCTGCGAGTATGCCGAGCACTGCGAGGCTGACCATGATTTCGAGCAGGCTGAATCCACGCTCCCGGTTGCGATACACAGCAGTTCTCCTCAGTTGTCCTGAACGGCGCGCAACACGCGCATCACCACTTCGGCAATATCCCCTGCAGGCGCGGAGCGGTCGACGTGCACGGCAGAGAACCGGTCGAGCACCTCATCAAGGCCACCCTGCCCGGGGTGCGTCAAAAACAGCGCCGGCAGCCCGGACCACGCGAGTTGGCTGCGCAGTTGCGCGAGCCACTCCCTCACTTCACCCTCCAGGGCATCGTCATCGAGCAGCAGGCCGAGCAGGTCCTCGCCCTGCGCGAGCGCCTCACCCGCCGCCGCGACGGTGTCGACGCGGGTGATGGTGTAGGGCAGAACCTCGGACAGCGCCTGCGCGAGCGCCTCGTCTCCGGACACCATCAGGAGCCGGAACGCGCCCGTGCCTGCAGCCTCGGACAGGGCAAGATCCGAACTGGCCCCGGCCGCAACACCGTGCAGTGCGGCAAGTGCGTTCCAGAACCGCATGCCCATGACACGCTGGATCTCCACGGGCGTGGTACGGCCCGATACGATCCAGAGCGCTGCGCTTTGCGCCATCTCGCTGTGATGTCCGCGGCTCGCCTCGCGCAGGGCGCGCAGATCCCGGACGCCGCTCGTGAGCGCTGCGCGAAGCTCCTCCGAAACGCTGAGAACCTCGACGATCGGCACACGACCCTTGTAGCCCGTGTAACCGCAGTCCGCGCAGCCCGTGACGCGCACGCGCGGCCTCTCGCCGGTGATGCGCAGGAACTCGCTCTCAGCGGACTGAAGGGGATCCTGTGGTGCACGGCTGCAGCCCGTGCAGGCCTTGCGCACGAGACGCTGCGAGACGACGCCGAGCAGCGCATCCGCCAGTACGCTAGCGTCGAGGCCCAGGTCGAGCAGCCTGGGCACGGTGCTCATCGCATCATTGGTGTGAAGCGTCGACAGCACGAGATGGCCCGTGAGCGCGGCCTGGGAGGCAACCCGTGCGGTTTCCGCATCGCGGATCTCGCCCACCAGCACGATGTCGGGGTCCTGGCGCAGGATGGAGCGCAGCGCGTCCGCAAAGGATCGCCCCTGCTGTTCGTCGACCTGCACCTGGGAAATGCCTGGGAGAACGTACTCCACCGGGTTCTCGATGGTGATGATGTTGACGTCGACACGGTTGAGCTCCGACAGAAGCGCATACAGCGTGGAGGTCTTTCCGCTGCCCGTGGGGCCAGTGAGCAGCACCATGCCCGCGCCCTGCGCAATCAACCGGCGCAGTGCATGGTTGTCTTCGAGCGAGAAACCGCTGTGCTTCAGCGAGAAATTCCGCCCCTGCTCCAGCAGGCGGCACACGATGCGATCACCATCCGCGACGGGCAGGATCGACAGCCTCACGTCGGTTGCACGGTGCCCGTAGGCCAGCCGCAAGCGCCCGTCCTGTGGCTTCAGTGGATTGGGATCCAGCCCTGCGTTGGCCTTGAAGTAGCGTGCAAGCGCAGCAAGCGTGTCGGCGGGAATGGTGGCGATCCGGCGCATGCTGCCGTCGATCCGGAACCGGATGACGCCGCCACCCACGAAAGGGTGGATGTGGATATCCGAGGCGCCGCGGTCCAGGGCCGACTGGAAGATCGCCTTGGCAAGGCGCACGGTGTTGGAGGCGGCCGAACTGCCCTCGGGCGCGAGCAGGTCGATCACCGCCATGCTGCCGTCACGCCTCGAGGCACTGCGCGCGAACATCCGTACAAGGCCGGTGTCGATGTCCTCCGGAGACATCACGACAAAGCGGATGTCTTTCCTGCAGGCAAACTTGAGTTGCGCCAGTTGCTCTGTGCCCAGCCGGGGATCGGACACCGCGAGGCAGCTGAGCTGCCCCTCCGTCCACAACGGCAAAACGCCGAGGGCACGACAGAGCGATTCCGGGGCGTACGTGCCGTCCTCAGGCCGGAAGTCCTGCAAGCTGCCTGTTTCGAGCCCGGCGAACTGCGCCACCGCATCGGCCAGCTCCGCAGAGCTCAGCTCGAGGGCCGCATGCACCTGCGGCCAGGCTTCGGCCACCAGGCCCGAGACCTCCAGAGCGGGCGGCCACACCTTCTCCGGAAAGCGGGCGAGTGCCGCCTGTACCAGCCAATGCTCCGGCTTTGCGGTGACAGGGGACGGCATCAGCTGTTTATCGCCATTCACGGAAATGATCCTTCGTGTGTGGGGTCGAGCCTATTGCAGTACGCCGTCTCATCACCGAGTGCATCCCCGCTGTTTCAAAGCATCTCCTCACGCGCGATCTCCCCCTCCAGAAACCGCAACCACTTCGCCGCGACGGCGCTGTCGGCGGGCTCCTTTCCCGCAAGCGCGAAGGCCTCGCGCGCTTCCTGCAGCCGTCCGGCCGCGTATAGCACGCGCCCCAGCATCACGCGCGCGCCCTGAGGGTTTTTCACGCCGGGCATGAGCGCAGCACGCGCCGAGGTGACGGCGCCCGCGGGCGCGCCGTTGGCCAGTTGCAGCGCCGCGAGGCGCAACCACAGCGAGCCGTCGCCGCCGAGGCGCGCCGCGGCGTCCAGCTTCGGGATGGCGAGTGCGGGCTCGCGGGCGTTTTCCCAGGCGGTGGCCAGCAACGCGAGATGGTCCGGCGTGGTACTGACGCGGCCTGCTGCGAGCTCGCGCTCGAGTAACGCCGCCGCGCGAGCGGGCAGGCCGTTCTCGAGGTACAGCGCGGCAAGCCCGAGCAGATCCTGCTCTTCCATCAGCCAACCCGCGAGCCACGGCGCTTCCATCGCCGCCACACGCTTGCCGGCCTGGCCGAGTTCCCCATACACCGCCGCGAGCTGCAGGAAATACTCCTTGCGTGGCCATGTGCCCGCGAGCGTTTCCAGTGCGCTGGCCGTGCGGGCGAGGTCGCCGGCGGCATAGGCAGACGCACGCATCAGCAGATACCAGCCCTCCTGCGGGGCGAGGTTCCGGCGCTTTGCCTCGGCGATCGCGGCATCGAGTTCGGTGAGCGCGTCGCGGTGGCGCTCCTGCCCGTGCAGCGAACGCGCAAGCAGCGCATGCGCCTCGGGCAGGGGGTCCTCGCTGATGGCAAACCACGCGCGCAGCATCGCAGAAGCCTGCGCCCACTGCCCTAACGACACCTGCAATTGCGCAAGGCTGTAGCGGGTGTTCGCCTCCATGATCGCGGGCAGGCCGGGTTGCTTCAGCACCTGCAGATAAGCGCGTGCCGCGGCATCCGTCTGGCCGCGCGCGTCCTCGATGAACCCACGGAAATAGAACAGGTTGGCTCGCTCGTAGCTGTTCAGGCTGCGGCCAGCGTCAAAGTCCTTGGCGAGCGCATCGAGCATGCCGAGGGCACGATCGTGCTCGCCCGCATCGGCGGCTTGCTGCACCGCATCGAATCGCTGGAAGACGGCGCGGCGGATCTGCGGCGTGCGGCGCGGCGCGGTCAACGTGCGCGCGGGTTTCTCCAGAGCGGGTTCGGCAGCGGTAGCGAGCGGCGCTGCGGGCAGCAACACCAACGCCGCAGCCGCCGACAGTGCATGGAGCGAGCCGCGCATACCGCTCACGGCGCGAGCGAGAACAGGAATTCGTTGCGCACGCCCGCCACCTCCACCGGCTGCCCCGCACGCTCACGCGGGCGGTACTTGAACTGCCGCGCAGCCGCCACCGCGGCGGCCTCGAAGGCGCCGGGCGGATTGCAGTCGACGGGGCGCACATCGCGGGTGGTGCCCGCGGCGGTCACGGTGAATTCCACCGTGCAGCGGCCGCTGACGCCGGCAGCCTGCGCGGCCGGTGGATACTCGGGGGCGACGGTGACGAGCGGCAGATAGTCGGTCTGGTTCAGGCCGGATGTCGCGGCGGAGGCATCAGGTTTTTCGGCAGCTGATGTGGAAGGCCCCGCTGCGGCATCCACGAACTGCTCTTGCGGCGCGGACGCGGGCCGCCACAGCGCGGCCACGGCGAGAGCCACCAGCACCGCCACTACCGCGATGCCCCGCAACTGCGAATGCTCATGATCGTGAAGCGCTGCGTGCTCCAGCCGCAGCGCCTTGCGGCGCCGCATCTGGCGCGGACGCGGGTGCGCGCTCACCGGCTGCCGCCTGCCGCCTGTGCCACCAGCGATGCCGCTTCCTGATCGAGGGCATGCGCCAGCACGCGTGCACGCGCGGCCAGGACAGCTTGCAGCAACAGCACCAGGATGCCCACCGAGAGCCCCGCCACCGTACTGGCCAAGGCCGGTGCCAGCGTGAGCGCGGCAAACGACGCGCCCTGCGCCGGGGCCTGCATCACCGCCACCACGGTGCCCAGCACACCGCACAGCGGCACGGCGGCAGCCACGAGCCTGAGCGCGGGAAGGCCGAGTTCGATGGCGGGCATTTCACGCAATTGCGCATCGTGAAGCAGATGCTCCAGCGCATTCGCCTCCAGGCCCGGGTGTGCCGCGGCCACGGCGCGCAGCCGCGCCACGGGATGCGTGACGGGCAGCAGGGCGGCAGCGCGGAGCGCAGCGTTCCAGTGTTCCACCAGCACCAGGCGCCACACGGCAAAGGCGCCCGCCAGCAAGCCCAGCAACAGCGCAAAGCGCCCGGCGGTGCCGCCTGCGGCAAGGCGTTCGCCAAGCGTGGGCGCTGCCGCGGCGGCCGCGAGCGCAGCACCGTCGATGGCGCCGGTGGGGTCGAGGTTGAAGGGCTGCAGACCGTCCT
>JBILEG010000303.1:0-4704 GCA_044352225.1 Pseudomonadales bacterium
GAGAAGCAGTTCCGCAAGGAGGCGATCGAAGAGGGGTTGGCTGAGGGGCGGGCAGAGGGGCTGGCCGAGGGGCTGGCCGAGGGACGGGCCGAGGGACGGGCCGAGGGACGGGCCGAGGGACGGGCCGAGGGACGGGCCTCAGGGCTGGACGAAGGACAAGCCAAGGGTCGGATTCAAGGCCAAGCCGCACTGCTAGAGCGGCAGTTGAGCCGCCGATTCGGTCCGCTTCCAGAAGGGGCACACGACAGGCTCCTGCGCGCTACTCAAGCCCAACTGGAATCATGGGCAGATCGCGTACTGGACGCCCGCGACCTCACAGAGGTTTTCGGCCCCTGATCGCGGAGCGTTCCGCACGCCATCCCGGGGAACTGGCGCCGGAAATGGCAGTTGAACAGGGCAGAGATCAGCAAGAGCCATAACGCACACGGCCCGCCCCCACAGATATGTAGGAGCGGGCCATGCCCGCGAACGTACCCTGCCAGACAGAGAGGCTTCAGCGGCCCTCTTTCTCCATCATCTTCTCGACCATGCTGTTCGGCACTTCGGAGTAACGGTCGAACTCCATGGTGAAGGTGCCGCGGCCGCTGGTGGCCGAACGCAGGAAGCTGATGTAGCCGAACATCTCGGCGAGCGGTACGAAGCCCTGCACGAAGGACGAGGTGCCCTTCTGGCCCTGCTCCACCACCTGACCGCGACGGCGGTTGATGTCGCCGATCACATCACCGAGGTAGTCGGGATCCACCACCACTTCGATGCGCATCATCGGCTCGAGGAGCTTGGGACGGCTCAGCTTGTGGGCTTCGCGGAAGGCTGCACGACCGGCGATTTCGAAGGCCAGTGCCGAGGAGTCGACTTCGTGGAACTTGCCGTCGAGCAGCACGGCCCTGAAGTCCACGACCTCATAGCCCGCGACCTGACCGGATTTGCACTCGGTGCGGATCGCGTGCTCGACCGAGGGGATGTATTCGCGGGGAATACGGCCGCCGGTGACTTCGTCGACCCACTGCACGCCGGAGCCCGTCTCGCCCGGCTCGAAGCGGATCTTCACCTCGGCGAACTGACCCGAGCCGCCGGTCTGCTTCTTGTGGGTGTAGATATGCTCGACCGATTGGCCGAAGGCCTCGCGGAAGCTCACCTTCGGCTTGCCCATGTTGGCATCCACGCCGAGCTCGGTGCGCATGCGGTCGATGGTGACTTCGAGGTGGAGTTCGCCCATGCCGCGGAGCACGGTCTGGCCGGTTTCGTGGTCGACCTCGAGCTTGAGCGAGGGGTCGGCCTTCGCCATCTTGTAGAGGGCCTGCGACATCTTGTCCTGATCGCCACGGGTCTTGGGCTCTACCGACACGCTGATGACGGGGTCGGGGAAGCGCATGCGCTCGAGCAGTGCCGGGTGCGCGGGATCGCAGAGCGAGTCACCGGTCTCGGTCTCGCGCATCGAAACCAGCGCGCAGATATCACCCGCGCGGGCTTCTTCGATGTCCTTGGTCTGGTTGGCCTGCACTTCCACGATGCGGCCCACACGCTCTTTTTTGCCACGGGTGACGTTGGCGAGGCTGTCGCCCTTCTTGATCACGCCCGAGTAGATGCGGATGAAGGTGAGCGAGCCGAATTGGTCGTTGATGACCTTGAACGCCAGCGCGCGGGCGGGGGCATCGTCACGCACTTCCTGCTCGCCGACATTGTTGCCGTCTTCGTCGACCAGCGAGATACCGCCGTTCTGGCCGGGGTAAGGGAGGTAGTCGATGACGGCGTCGAGCAGCTGCTGCACGCCCTTGTTCTTGAACGAGGAGCCACAGAACACGGGGACCAGCTTGCCGGTGACAGAGCCGATGCGGATGCACTCCTTCAGTTTGGCCATGTCGAACTCGCCGGTCTCGACGTAGTTCATGAAGGCATCGTCGTCCATGGCGAGCGCGGTTTCGAGCATGTCTTCACGGAGCTTGGGAAGGTCTGCAATCCACTGGTTGTCGGCAGAGGAGGCGAACTTGAAGCGGGCCGCGAGTTGATCCATGGGAACCGTTTCCCAGGGGCTGTCCTTGTCCTCGGCCGCCCAGACGTAACCCACGCCGGCAACGAGGTCGACCATGCCCACGAACTCGTCGTGGCTGCCGATCGGGATCTGGCAGAGCAGCGCGTTGGCGCCCAGGCGCTCGCGGATGCCCTTCACGCAGTGGCCGAAGTTGGCCCCCATCCGGTCCATCTTGTTGACATAGCAGATACGGGGAACGTTGTACTGGTTCGCGAGGCGCCAGTTGGTTTCGGTCTGCGGCTCGACGCCGGCAACACCGTCGAAAACCACTACAGCGCCGTCGAGCACGCGGAGACTGCGGTTCACTTCGATGGTGAAGTCGACGTGGCCGGGGGTGTCGATGACGTTGATCTGGTAGCCCTTCCACTCGGTGGAAACGGCGGCGCTCTGGATGGTGATCCCGCGCTTGCGCTCCTGCTCGAGGTAGTCGGTGGTGGTGCTGCCCTTGCCGTCTTTGGTGTCGTGCACCTCGATGATCTGGTGCTTGCGGCCGGTGTAGTACAGAACGCGCTCGGTGGTGGTGGTCTTGCCGGCATCGATGTGCGCGATGATGCCGATGTTGCGATAAAGCTTAAGTTCTTTCTGCCTTGCCACGATCGTGTCCTGTAGGTGAGGTCGGGGTGATGCGGGGTCACGGGGCGGTACAGCGACCCCGGCACAGGCGCAGGGCCTGCAAAAACGAGCGCGGACTCTAGCCGTATAGCTGTTACGGGATCAAGGCTAAGGCGCGGCAGAACTTGGCTATTCGCCGCTGGAGGGGGCGTGCCCTCCCGGTGAGCCTCTCTGGAGCGTTGCTTGTCTGGGGCATGGCCCGCTCCGCCGGAGCGTGGCCATGCCTTTCCTCCGATACCTCAGGAAGGCTTGCCCGCCACGTACCAATCGGCCTTGGGCACCTCCGTGAAGATCATCGTCACGGCCTCGGGCGGAATAGGCAGGTGCTTCAGCACCACCGCGGTGAGCTCCTCAGCCAGTGCATCGCGCACGGATTGCGGGCGTCCTTCCCAGAGTTCGACATGGATGACGGGCATAGGGGCTCCTGTGTGATGTCAGTGGTTCAAAAGATGTCGAGGGTACAGCAGTCGCGGGTTCAGCGGTCGCGGGCATGGCCCGCTCCTACACGTCTTTCGTAGGAGGGGGCCATGCCCCCGACCCGCCCGTAGGAGGGGGCCATGCCCCCGACTGCGCCTTTCCGCGGGCTGATTGTCGCGGGCATGGCCCGCTCCTACCCGTCTTTCGTAAGAGGGGGCCATGCCCCCGACCCGCCCGTAGGAGGGGGCCATGCCCCCGACTGCGCCTTTCCGCGGGCTGATTGTCGCGGGCATGGCCCGCTCCTACGGGTTCGGGCCGAAATGGGTGGCGAGGTAATCGATCAGCACGTCGATCTCGTCGTCCTCGACCTTGGCGCCTTTTGCCAGCATGGCATCGACCCGCGCCGACCACTGCGCGGCCGTGAGGCGCGAGGCGGTGATCACGATCGGGTCATGGCAGTCGTGGCAGGCGCGGCGCGCGATCTCGCTGCCCTCGCCTTCGGGCCAGGGATCACGCGCAGGGACAACGACCTCGGGACCGGAAGACGCAGCCACCTGCCCGACCACTTGCTCCGACGCCACCGTCACCTGCACCACCACTGCACCGGCCAGCGCCAAGACAGCGCACACACCCGCCCTCACAACGAAAACGCCAGCAACTTCGCGCCGGCGCCCGGTCCACCCACGGCGATCACGAGGAACTGCCGGCCGCCCACGCGATAGCTCATCGGCGTGCCGTTGGTTTTCAGATCGCCCGTGGGGTAAGTCCACAGATCCGCACCGGTGCGCGCATCCACCGCGTGCACGGCCGTGTCGCCGCCACCGCCGAACACAAAACCACCCTTGGTCACGATCACCCCCGCCGAACCCACGGCACCGAGCTTGGGCGGCAAGGTCGCACCGGCCAGCGCACGGTGCGCGCGAATCCTGGCGTCGTCCCCGAAGGGCTGCTGCCAGAGCATGCGACCCGCCTGCAGGTCCAACGCGTCGAGGAAAGCATACGGCGGCTTCAGCACCGGGATTCGGTGCTTCAGGTAAAGCGAGATGGCAGGCGCGTCGTTCGGCCCGATCTCCGGCACGTTGCCCGCGGCGTCGGTGATGTCCGGGTACACGATCTCGGGGGAGTTGTTGACCTTGGCGTAGAGAACGCCCGTCTCCGGATCAAAGGCACCACCACCCCAGGTGGCACCACCCAACAGCCCCGGCCGTTGCACCGTGCCCTGCAGGCTGGGCGGCGTGAAGAGCGGCCCGAGCCGCGCCTTGGCCAGCACCGCGCGGGCCTCGGCGTTCAGCGCCGGCGTGAGGTCGGTGGCGTCGTCGAGAGTCACGCCCTGCGGCACCAGCGGTGGCAAGCCCGTCGAAAAAGGCTGCGTGGGCCACGTGCTTTCGCCGGGCACGTCGCTCGGCGGCACGGCGCGCTCTTCCACGGGGAACAGCGGCTCACCTGTCACGCGGTCGAACACGAACACGAATCCCTGTTTGCTGAGCTGCACCGCGGCGTCCACCGCGCGGCCCTTGTGCGTCAGCGTGACCAGCAGCGGCGGCGCGGGCGGGTCGTAATCCCAGAGCCCGTGATGAATGAGCTGCTGGTGCCAGACGCGCTTGCCCGTGGCAGCATCGAGGCACACCAGCGAATCGGCGTAGAGA
>JBILEG010000305.1:0-4653 GCA_044352225.1 Pseudomonadales bacterium
GTCCATGACATCGATCGCGACGTTGCTGACGCCTTTCTCGCGCGCGGTGCCGGCGTTGCCGGGCGCCACGAACACCTGGCCCACACGCGGGCTCTGCGCCACCTTCCAGGACAGCGCGTGTTCTCGCCCGCCACTACCTACGATCAGTACGTTCATTTCTTTTTTCACCTGAAATCCTCGGTCCGTGCCGGGGCCCGTGTCGGGAGGCGGTGGGGGTCCGAGTGACCGTCGCTCGCCTGGATGGCGAGCGCCGAGCCTACATGGACGTATTCACGGCGTGTCACGAGGGCCCCCACCGCCTCCCGACACGGGACCCTGCACCGACTCAATGTCTGAAGTGCCGCATGCCGGTAAACACCATCGCCATGCCATGCTCGTTGGCCGCGGCGACCACCTCGTCGTCGCGCATCGAGCCGCCGGGCTGGATCACGGCACGGATGCCAACGGCGGCGGCGTTGTCGATGCCATCGCGGAACGGGAAGAAAGCGTCGGAAGCCATCACGGCGCCACGCACATCGAGCCCCGCGTGCTCGGCCTTGATGGCGGCGATGCGCGCGGAGTTCACGCGGCTCATCTGTCCGGCGCCCACGCCGATGGTGTGGTTGTCACGGGCGTAGACGATGGCGTTGGACTTCACGAACTTCGCCACTTTCCAGGCGAAGAGCAGATCGCGCATCTCGGCCTCGGTGGGCGCACGCGCGCTCACCACCTTCAGTTCCGCTTGCAGCGCGAGGTCAGCGTCCTGCACCAGCAGCCCGCCCGTGACGCGCTTGTAGTCGAGGCGCGCAAGCGGCTGCGCCGGCCACTCGCCGCAGACCAGCAGGCGCACGTTTTTCCTGGCCGCGACGGCAGCCACTGCCTCGGCGCTCGCCGAGGGGGCGATGATCACTTCCACGAACTGCCGGTCGACGATCAGTTCTGCCGTGTCGGCATCAAGTTCGCGGTTGAAGGCGATGATCCCGCCGAAGGCGGATTCCGTGTCGGTGGTCCAGGCGTGCTCGTAGGCCTCGCGGAGCGTGGCGGCGGTGGCCACGCCGCAGGGATTGGCGTGTTTCACGATCACGCAGGTCGGTGCGTCGAACTGCTTGACGCACTCGAGCGCGGCGTCGGTGTCGGCGATGTTGTTGTACGAGAGCTCCTTGCCCTGCAGTTGCCGTGCCGTGGAGATGCTCGCCTCGCCCTGGCGGTGCTCGACATAGAACGCAGCGGCCTGGTGCGGGTTCTCGCCGTAGCGCATCTCCTGCGCCTTGCGGAACTGTGTGCTGAAGGTGCGCGGGAAGCGCGTGGTCTCCCCGGTGGTGCGGCAGCCCAGGTGATTCGCGATCGCGCCGTCGTATCGTGCTGTGTGCTCGAACGCTTTCACGGCGAGGTCGAAACGGGTGGCCAGTGAGGTGGCGCCTTCAGCTTGCAACTCGGCGATCACGCCCGGGTAGTCGGAGGCATCCACCACGATGGCCACGTCACGGTGGTTCTTGGCAGCGGAGCGCACCATGGTCGGGCCGCCGATGTCGATGTTCTCGATGGCGGTCGCAAGATCGCAATCGGGGCGCGCGACCGTCTGCTCGAAGGGGTAGAGGTTCACCGCCACCAGATCGATGGGCGCGATGCCGTGCGCGTCCATCACCTCCTCGTCCTGTCCGCGCCGGCCGAGGATGCCGCCGTGGACCTTCGGGTGCAGGGTCTTCACGCGGCCGTCCATCATCTCGGGGAAGCCGGTGTAGTCCGAGACCTCACGTACCGGGATGCCGTTCTGCGCCAGCAGCTTGTGCGTGCCGCCGGTGGAGAGCAGCTCGATGCCCAGCGCCGCGAGCGCCCGCGCGAAGTCGACGATGCCCGTCTTGTCCGAGACGCTGAGCAACGCACGGCGTACGGGGCGGAGTTCGGTAGTCTCGGTCATCAGCAGTGCACTCCGCGTGGCCTGTGTAGAGTTGCGCTGCGGCCGTTCACAACAGGCCGTAGCGTTTCAGTTTTTTGCGCAGCGTGCCGCGGTTCAGCCCCAGTACAGTGGAGGCCAGCGTCTGGTTGTTGCGCGTGTAGCGCAGCACGGCCTCGAGCAGGGGGGCCTCGACCTCCTGCAACACCATGTCGTAGACGTCCGTCACCATCTGGCCGTCGAGTTGGGTGAAGTAGTTTTCCACGGCCACTTCCACGTGCTGACGCAGCGAACGGGAGCCGGGCTCCGTGTCGGCCGGCGGTGGTTGCGTGGCCGGTTTCCCGGGCGTCCGCACACCGCGGCGCACAGTCTTCTGCCTGCTCATGCGGCCAGCGCCTCCCGCTGCTGGCGGCACAGGAAATGGCTCCGCAGGGCCGCCAGTTGCCCTTTGCCGGAGTCGATCTGGTGGAAGGCGCGCAGGAATTGCCGTTCGCCCTCGGTGTCGGCGAGATACCAGCCCGCGTGCTTGCGTGCGATGCGCAGCCCCTGCTGCTCGCCGTAAAACGCGTGCAGGAGTTCGATGTGCTCGAGGAGAAGCGCATCGATCTCCGTGGCGGCCGGCGCATCGCAGGCCTTGCCGGCGAGTGCCGCATCGATGCTGCCACAGAGCCAGGGCCTGCCCTGGGCTGCGCGGCCGATCATCACGCCCGCCGCGCCGGTGCGCGCGAGCACGGCCGAAGCCTGCGCCGAACTGCGGATGTCGCCGTTCGCCAGCACGGGCAACTGCACGGTGCTCACGATCTCGCGCACCGTGTCGAACTCGGCCTCGCCTTCGAAGCGGCAGGCGCGGGTGCGCCCGTGCACGCTGAGCAGGCGGATGCCGCTGTCTTGCGCGATCCGCGCGATGCGCACGCCATTGCGCAATTCCGGGCTCCAGCCCGTGCGCATCTTCAGCGTGACGGGCAACTCCGGTACCGCTGCCACTACCGCCGAGAGGATGGAGGCCACCAGCGTTTCGTCGCGCAGCAGCGCGGAGCCCGCGCCCTTGCCGCAGACGTTCTTGGCGGGGCATCCCATGTTGATGTCGATGATGTGCGCGCCCAGATCGGCCTGGGCGCGCGCGGCGTCTGCCATCTGCGCGGGATCGTTGCCGGCGATCTGCACCCACAGCAGCGGGAACCCGCCGCGACCCGTCAGACGGTGGTGTGATTTGCGCGTGCCCCAGAGACTGCGGTCCGCGGAGATCATCTCGGCGATGCCGGCCTGTGTGCCCAGGCGCGCGCACAGCTGCCTGAACGGCTGGTCGGTGACGCCCACCATGGGGGCGAGCACCACCCGCGTGGCGACGGAATGGGGGCCGATCTGCAGCACGGCTGTCTCGGGTGTGTGGTCGGAGGGAACGGGGACGCGGATCATAGCCCCGCCTGCTCTGGCGGTGAAGCCTTGACAGCTCGCCGCGCAGGCGCGGCGGTATTCAGCGAGCGGGGGATTCGATCAGGCGCAACTCGTAGTTCGTGGCGCGCTCGCCGGGGTCCGGCATCTCGATGTGTACCTTCAGGATTTCGCCGGGCAGCATCCTGCCCTCGCGCAACGCGGCCGCGAGCAGGTACTCGCGCGGACTGAACACGCGGTTCGTCACGGGTGTTCCCTGGATGTCCGAGAAGTCGATGCGTATTCCGGGGAATGCCTGTGCGAACTCTGCGCGGTTCACGATGCTCGCATCGATCAGAAGGGTGCCGGGCCGGGCGGGGTCGGGGCGCACCAGCAGTCCTTCACTGCGGATGCGGCGCAGATCCCGGAAGGGCGGCAACTCGCAGCCGAGCATTGCGCACAATCGCTCGTAGCGCGGCCTGAGGGCAGGGTCCTGCGCGTGGCGCTCGCGCCCGAGCCATATCTGCTGCAGCGCGATCAGTAGCGTGGCAATCAGCAGACCCGCCGACCACGCGAGAAGCCGGCGGCGCACGCCGGCCTTTGTGCGCTGCTCGCGCGGGAGTTCGACCGGGACGCGCGGCGTGATCAGGACGGGCGCAGGCGTAGTGGTGACCTCCGCCGTCCCGGCTGCCGGCGCGGCCTCTGGTGCTGCGGCAGCGAGCTCGACCACGGGAGCTGCTGGCGCAGGAGGCGCTGCCTCCTCGTGAGGCTCGCCGTTCAGGAGCCCGGCGATGTAGTCCTCGTCGATGCTCCGGCTGCTGGCGGCAGGCGTGGCCGTCACCGCCTTGACTGCGTGTTCCCGCGCATCGAAAACGGCATCGCAGGCGCTGCATCGCACCAGGCCATCGGCGGCTTCGATCTGCGCGGGGCCCACGCGGAATGCGGTACCGCAACCCGGGCAGGCGGTCGCGAACGCGCTCACGGCAGTTCCGGTGCCGCTGCGTCGGCGCGCCGCTCCATCACGATCCGGCACCACTCGTCACGCCTTGCGATGGCGGCATCACCGAACCAGGGCGCATAGGCTGCGCAGACGGCTTCTGCCTGCTCGAACAGCACGCCCGACAACACCGCATACCCGCCCGGGCGCGTGAGTGCGGCAAGGCGTGGCGCAAGCTCCACCAGAGGCCCGGCAAGGATGTTCGCCAGCAGCACATCGGCCGGTTGTGCGGCATCCAGCAGGCCCGGTTCGCCCACCAGCAGGCGCTCGGTGGCGATGGCGTTGCGGTTGGCGTTGTCGCGCGTGGCGATCAGTGCCTGCGGATCGATGTCGACCGCGCGTACCCGTGCCGCGCCCAGCAGCAGCGCTGCGATGCCGAGAATGCCAGAGCCGCAGCCGTAATCGATGACCT
>JBILEG010000306.1:0-4641 GCA_044352225.1 Pseudomonadales bacterium
CGGTGCCGAGGCGGTCGTGCTGCTCGAGCAGCGTGCGGTACACCTCGAAGTGACCGGCCGAGACGTAGTCGACCAGCACTTCGCAGAACCGGTCGAGCTCGGGCTGGGGTTTGCGTGGGGCATGGGAGCCAAGGGCATTGGCGAGCGCGCAGAGGCGAGCCGTGAGATCTTCGCGCTCGCGGAGCCAGCGCCGGAGCGCACCCTGTGCCTGCGTGTCCGGTGCTGTTGCGGGCATGCGGTCTGAGGCACTGCGGCTCATGGCGACATCCTTACCGTGGAGTGATCCCTACACCCCAAAGTAGCAGTCGTGTTCTGGCATGCCGGCCCGTAGCGGGGGCGACGGCAAATTTCACGCAAATCTGCGCCAGCCGTTCCAGCCGGCGATGACACCGATGCCGATGAACGCGAGCAGTGTCCAGCCGGGGATCGAGAGCCCCAACAACGACCAGTCGACCTCGGCGCAGTTGCCGTTTCCGCGGAGCAGGATCTGGAGCGCCTCCGACAGCGGGAAGTTGTCGAGCAGGTAATCGACGCTGGGGCCGCAGGCCGGGACCTGGTCCTCGGGCAGGCTCTGCAGCCACACATGCCTGCCCGCGAAACCACTGCCGGCAAGGCAGAGCAGCGGCACCAGCATACCGGCCGAGCGCCGTATCCCCGGGCGCGAACCCAGCACGGCCGCGAACAGGCACATCAACCCGGCGGCCACGATGAACACGCGCTGCGTCATGCAGAGCGGGCAGGGTTCGAGCCCCACCACGTACTGCAGGTAATAGCCGAAGGCCATCAGCCCTGCAGTGAAGAGGAACAGGAGGAGAAACACGATCCGCGGCGCGGGAATGCTGAGGCTCATCGGCGATCACTCGAGGCGGGGAAGGGCACGCTATGCGATGCGCCCGGGCCGGTCAACGCGCACCGCTTCGTGTATTCTTCGGGCGACCCCGATCAGCCCTCCGATGGACCCGAAGATGCCCCTCTCCCGCCTTCTCGCCGTGTTGTTGCTCGTCTGCCTGCCCGGCCTCGGGCATGCCGCCAGTCCCCCTAAGGAAGAAGCCCCCGCGCACCCGTTCCAGTACATCGAACTGAAACCCGGCTTCACCGTGAGCTTCGGCACCTCGGGCCGTGTGGGGTATCTCAAGGCCGGCATATCGCTGCGCGTTGCCAATGCGGCGGCTCCGGCGGTGGAGCTCCACATGCCCGCCATCCGTCACGAACTGATCATGTTTTTCAGTGCCAAGGCCCCCGAGGTACTGGTCGCAGCCGACAAGCGCGAGGGCCTGCGCACCGAGGCGCTCGAGAAGATGCGCAAGCTCCTCGAGGAGGCGGCCCAGGTGAAGCCGGAAGAGGTCGAGGACCTGCTCTTCACCGAGTTCTTCACCCAGCGCTGAGCGAGCGTCTATTGGCGGTAGTACGCCGCCACGTAGTCGTCGAAAGAGAGTGCGTCCCTCGATTCGATCAGACGCTGTTGTTCCAGTGACAACAGGGCATCGCGCTCGAAACCCGACAGCACCCCGTCCGGAAGGGAGTCGTCCAGAAAGCGGTTGCGGTGCAGCCGCGACTGCTCCAGCGCGAAATCGGCGTAAGCGTGCTTGCCGCCGTCCAGCGCTGCCAGGACCCGGGCAGAGGGCGTGAGGTCGGGGTCCATGACCCGGGCACGGGCCTGGGCCGCTGCCGCTGTGTAACCGCCGTCTTCTTCGTCTGTCAGCATCGCCGCTATCCGGTCGATGCCGTCCAGCAGCTCCAGGGCCCATGCCTGCAGGCCCACGGCGCTGCCGTCGGGGCGCGCGAGTGCCAGGCCCGGCTCGCGCCCCCGCATCACCACCTGCCGGAAGTTCTCCCGCGAGCGCTCGCGAGCCGCGCCATCCGAGGGCGGGCTGTTGGCCAGCAGGCAGTAGAGCAGGAAGGCATCCAGGAATCGCATCGTCGACGTGGCGATGCCCGCGGGCTCGAAAGGGTCGATATCCAGGCAACGCACTTCGACGTATTCCACGCCGCGCTCCGCGAGCGCGCGGCGCGGCGATTCCCCGCTGCGCGTCACGCGTTTGGGACGGATCGTCGAATAGAACTCGTTTTCGATCTGCAGGAGACTGGTGCTGAGCTGCAGCCACTCGCCGTTCTTGCCCTGCGTGCCGATCGCGGCGTAGGCAGGGTGCGGCTCGCGTATCGCGCGGTTCAGCGCCGCCACGTACTCATCGAGGTTGTCGTAAGGAATGTCGATGCTGCGCTGCGCATCGCTCTGGTAGCCCAGATCCCCCATGCGCAGCGATGTGCCATAGGGCGCATGCAGCGTGCCGCTGCCGAGCGGTGCCAGGCCGTGCGAGCCGCCGCGCACGAAGCTGCTGCAGAGCGCGGGCGAGGCGCCGAACAGGTACACCAGCAGCCAGGAGTAACGGTGGAAGTTGCGGATCAGCGCGAAGCACTGCGCGGTCTTGAAGTCGCGCAGCGTCTGCGTGCTTCCTTCGCGCTCGAGCAGCCATTCCCAGAAAGGATCGGTCAGCGAGAAGTTGTAATGGATACCCGCGATCGTCTGCATGAGGCGCCCGTAGCGGTGCCCGAGCCCGATGCGGTACACGGTTTTCATGCGTGCCACGTTCGAGCTGCCGTAACGCGCCACCGGTATCTCGGCGTCACCGCCGATGGGGCAGGGCATGCTCGAGTTCCAGAGCAGCTCATCACCGATGCTGCGGTAGACGAAGGCGTGGATGTCGGAGAGTTCCTGCAGCACCAGTACGGCGCTGCCCCGCGGCTCCGTGATCAGTTCGATCAGCGCCTCGGAATAATCCGTGGTGATGGAAGGGTGCGTAAGCGCGGACCCGAGGAGTGTGGCGTGCGGGGTCTGCGCGAGTTGGCCGGTCGGTGTGACGCGCAGGCTCTCTTTTTCCAGGCCACGCAGCAGCCGGCCGGCGAGCGGACTGCCCGCCTCGCGTTCAAGGCTGTCGATGCGTTGCGCGAACTGCGGCACCAGCGATGCGCTCCCCTCCACCACGGCCGGTGCCGCGAAGTCGGGGCAGTGTAGTGGCGGCCCGGGAGGTCGTATAGATAGTCCGCTCTGCGCGGTGGCCCGGTTGCATGCCGCTGCATTAGGATGACCGATGCCCATGGAGCACCCGCATGAATGACAGCAGCTTCCCCCGCACGGCAGGCGAGCGGCGTACATGAACGCCCGCACCGCACTGGCGGCCTGTGCCGTGGTGGCAGCGCTTGCGCTCGGCCTGTGGTGGCTCGAGGCATCGCATGAGCGCCCGGCCAACAGCTTCGTGCCCGGATTGCGTACCGTGGGTGTGGCCGCTGCGGCCGAGCGCGATATCGAGGACCGCATCGAGGCGCTCGGCAGCACGGCGTCCTGGGAATCGATCGAGATCCGCTCCACTGTCACCGAGTTCATAGACGGAATCCGCTTCACTGACGGGCAGGTGGTCGCCGCGGGCGAGCTGCTCGTCACGCTGGTGCAGGACGAGGAGCGCGCGAAGCTCGCCGAGGCGAGCAGCTTTCTCACCGAGCAGGAGCGCGAGGTGCGACGCATCGAGTCGCTGGTGGCACGCAAATCCCTGCCCGCCAATCAACTCGACGAGCGCCGCACCCTGCGCGATGTCGCCCGCGCTCGCGTCGCGGCCGCCGAGGCTGCCCTTGCAGATCGCACGATCCGTGCGCCCTTCTCCGGCGTGCTTGGCCTGCGCGGTGCCAGTGCCGGTGCGCTGGTGACGCCGCAAACGGTGATCACCACGCTGGACGACATCGCGAGCCTGCGGCTCGATTTCCCTGTGCCCTCGATGCTCCTGGGGAGTCTGCGCACCGGGCAGCCTGTCACCGCCACCACGCCGGCATTGGCCGGGCGCAGCTTTCCGGGCGAGGTGATCGGGATCGATTCGCGCGTGAACCCGGTGGACCGCTCGGTGATGCTGCGCGCGCGGATCGACAACCGCGATCTCGCGCTCAAGCCCGGCATGCTGATGAACGTGCTGGTGCAGAGCGCGCAGCGCAAGGCGCTGGTGATTCCCGAGGAGAGCGTCATCCACTACCAGCGCGAGCACTACGTGCTGCGCGTGAACGCTGCCGACGGGAACCGGGTGGAGCGTGTGGATGTGGAAGTGGGGCAGCGCACGCCGGGTTTCGTGGAGGTAAGCAAAGGCCTCTCTGTCGGGGATACGGTGATCACTGAGGGCATCACCTCGGTGCGTCCGGGTGATCCTGTCGATCCCCGCGAGTTGCCGCGCACGCCATGATCATCTCCGATGTCTCGGTGCGCCGGCCCGTCTTCGCGGCCGTCATCAGCCTGCTCCTGATGGCCTTCGGCGCGGTCGCCTTCGATCTGCTGCCGCTCAGCGAATACCCCGAGACCGACCCCCCCGTCGTCACCATCGACACCGAGTACCGCGGTGCCGCCGCGGCCGTGGTGGAAACGCGCATCACGCAGCCCATCGAGGAGCGCATCGCGGGCATCGCGGGTATCGAGTCGGTGTCCTCCACCAGCGGCGACGGGCGCTCCACCGTCGAGATCCAGTTCTCCCTTGCGCGCGACATCGACGACGCCGCCAACGATGTGCGCGATCGCGTGAGCACCGTCCTCAAAGACCTCCCGCGCGAGGCCGACAGCCCCGTGGTGGCCAAGCAGGATGCCTCCGATCGCGTGATCCTCTGGCTGAG
>JBILEG010000307.1:0-4626 GCA_044352225.1 Pseudomonadales bacterium
CCGCCTAATCACACCAGCACGCGGATCGGCATCGCGCGCAACCCGAAGCCAGTCCCGGCCCAGCCAGATTCCGTCGTGCGTGATCACCGACTCGCCCGCGCCGAGACCGGCACGCAGGGCGAGGGCCTCTTCCAGGGTGCTGGCAGCGAGCACGCCCCCGAGCAAGCCGCCCAGATCGAAATCCGCACGCACTTTGGCGAGCAGACTGCCGGGGCGGATCACGGCACCCTGCGTGGACAGGGGAGAGAACAGCCCAAGCGTGCCCTCGCCGAACAGTGCGAGCGAGGGCGCCAGAGCGTCGATGTCGGGGACACAGATCGCCTCGAGGTGGCGCCCGAGGACGGTTTCCACCGCCGCGTCCCAACCTGCATCCACCGTGACACGCTCTGCAAGACGGCTCGCAGAAGACAGCGCCTGCGCTGCGATCCAGCCGCTCACCTTCTCGTCGCCCTGACCCAACGCGGCCTGCTGCAACGCACCCAGCGAGGCGAAGCGGCCACGCTGCTCTCGCAAGTCGCCACGCAACTCATCGAGCTCGCCGCCCCGGGTGTTGATGTCACGGCGCCCTGCTTCGATCCGTGCCCGCGCCTCCTCGGCGCGCTCCTGCCAGCTCCGGTTGATGTCCTCGAGCTCCAGCACCCGCGCCTCGCCGGCTTCGCGCTCGGCCTCAAGCGTCGAGGTATCGAGATCCCGGAGTTCCCTGACCAGCTGCTCGATGCGCTGGGCAGACTGCGCCATCGCTTCCTCAAGCTGGCGGATCCGGGACTGCTGCACACCCACCTGCTGTCGCGGCGCTTCCGCCGACACATTGAAGGCGTCCCACTCGGACTGCAGGCGCTGCATGGTCTGCTCTGCTGCCTGCAGCGCGGACTGCACTTCCTCGTCCTGCGCCTCTGCGGCCTCCAATGCCGGCACCACCTGCTCCTGCTCTTCCTGCTGGCGCCCCAGCAGGGCCTCGTCGCTGCGCAGGTGTTCCTCTGCTTCGCGGTGGCTGCGACGGGTCTGTTCGAGATCGAGTTCGAACTGCCGCGCGCGTTCCGTCTGCATCTGCACGGACTGCTCGGTACGCGCGATCTCCGCACCCACCGCGTAATAGCGCTCCTGGATCGCCGACTGTATCGCGGCAAGTTCCTGGTAGCGCTCGCGGGATTTCTCGATGGAGGTCTCGACGTGCGTGTGTCGTGCGTTCACCTCGGCGAGTGCGACCTCCCGGTCGAGGATGGACACACCGAGACGCTGGGACTCGGCATCCAGCGTCTTCCAGCCAAGCGCGAGCAACTGGGAGCGCAGGAGACGCTCCTCCGTCTTCAGTTCGCCGTAGCGCTCGGCCGCACTCGCCTGGCGCTTCAGATGCTGGAGTTGGCGCTCCAGCTCTTCGCGCAGGTCGGTGAGACGCTCGAGGTTCTCCCGCGTGCGGCGGATGCGGTTCTCGGTGTCGCGGCGCCGGTCCTTGTAACGCGAGATTCCTGCGGCTTCCTCGATGTAAACGCGGAGATCCTCGGGTTTGGCCTCGATCAGGCGGGAAATCATCCCCTGCTCGATGATCGCGTAGCTGCGCGGGCCGAGCCCCGTACCGAGGAAGATGTCCGTGATGTCACGCCGACGGCAACGCGCGCCGTTCAGGTAGTAGTTCGAGACGCCGTCGCGGCTCACGGTGCGGCGGATACCGATCTCGGCGTAGCTCGCGTATTCGCCGCCCAGCGTCCCGTCGGTGTTGTCGAAAACGAGTTCTATCGAGGCCTGCCCCAGCGGCTTGCGGCCGGAGGAACCGTTGAAGATGACGTCGGCCATCGATTCGCCACGCAGGTGCTTGGCGGAGCCCTCCCCGAGGACCCAGCGCACGGCATCGATGATGTTCGATTTGCCGCAACCATTGGGGCCGACAATCGAGCACAGATTGCTCGGCAGCTTGACCGTCGTCGGATCGACGAAGGTCTTGAAGCCGGCCAGCTTTATGGTTTTCAGTCGCATCGGGAGTCCGCCAGAGGGGGGCTGCCGGCCGCATCTGGCGCGCCGCCGACTGACCCGTAGTACGAGGCCGGAAGTCTACCCGTTTCGCCCTGCCCGGGACACCCGCCCCGGGGCTTCAGGCGAGGACCGCCGATTCGTCCACCTCGTCGACCTGGGCATCGTCCAGAAACCTCTCCGCGTACCGCAGGTAGACCTTGCTGCGCACGAAAATCTCGAAGAGATCCGGGTCGATGTGCCCACTGCGGCGGAAATTGCCGAGGATGGACAGAGCCTGCGAGAGTTTCATGCCCTTTTTGTAAGGGCGGTCGCAGGCGGTGAGGGCCTCGAAGATGTCGGCAATGCCCATCATCCGGGCCTGCAGGGACATCTGGTCGCGGCTGAGCCCCTTGGGATAGCCCTTGCCGTCCATGCGCTCGTGGTGACCGCCGGCGTATTCGGGCACGTTCACCAGGTGCTTGGGCCAGGGGAGACGCTCCAGCATCTTGATGGTCGCGACGATGTGGTAGTTGATGGTTTCGCGCTCCGCGGCAGTGAGGGTGCCCGCACGGATGGTGAGATTCTCTATCTCGTCGGTGCTCAGGAAGTCCGCAATCACACCGTCGGGATTGCGCCAGCGCTGACCGGTGCCGATATCCCGGACCCGCTGCTGGTCATCAGCGCTCATCGCTTCGCCGCCCACGTTGCTGTGGCGCAGGAATTCCCGCTCGTCGTCGAGGCGCCGCAGCGTCTCCTGGCACTCGTGATGGATGCCGGATTCGTCCTCGGCGACCTCACCCCGGGCTACGGCGAGCTGGCGCCGCAGGGACGTGATCTCGGCGTCGCGTTTAAGCACCTCGAAGCGGGTGTCGACCAGGTGGATGCGGTCGAACAGGGTCTGCATCTTGGTGGCCTTGTCCACCACATGCACCGGTGTCGTGACCTTGCCGCAGTCGTGCAGCATGCCCGCGATCTTCAGTTCATAGCGGTCGCGCTCGCTCATGCGGAAGCCGGCCAGGGGGCCGTCGCACGCCGCATCCGCAGCATCCGCGATCATCATCGTGAGTTCCGGAACGCGCTGGCAGTGGCCGCCGGTATAGGGGGATTTTTCGTCGATCGCGAGGTTGATGAGATTGATGAAGGACTCGAAGAGTTCCTCGAGTTGCCCGATCAGTTGCCGGTTGGTGAGTGCAATCGCGGCCTGCGAGGCCAGGGATTCCACGAGTCGCCGGTCCGCCTCCGAGAACGCACCAACGCCGCCCTGTCCGTCGCTCGCGTTGATCAGTTGCAGCACACCGATGATCTGGTCCTCGTGGTTCTTCATGGGGACCGTCAGGAATGAGCGCGAACGGTATCCGGTGCCTTCGTCGAAGCGCCGCGTTCCCGAAAAATCGAAGCCGCGCTCGGTATAGGCGTCCTCGATGCTCACCGTGACGTCACGGTTGACCGCATAGGCGACCACGTTGCGCTCGTTGGGGCTGCCGTCCGGGTCCCGTAGCGCGATGTCGGGGAAACTGATCTCCCTCCCGGTGGTGCCACCCATGGCAATGCCGAGGGAATCCGTGCGGATGATTTCAAACCGGAGCGCGCGCGCCTCGTCAACGACACGATAGAGGGTGCCACCGTCTGCACGCGTGATGGTCTTGGCCGCAACGAGGATCCGCTCAAGGAGAGGATTGATGTCGCGCTCGCGCGAGAGTGCGACTCCGACCTCGTTCAGTTGCTCGAGCCTGCGGAAAAGATCGTCTGTGGTGTCCATTGCCCGATTCCAGCACCGTGATCGATCGGGTGAGCATAGGCGAGCGGGGGCTTCGGGAGAAAGACGCCGGGTTCAGAGTTTCCGGTCTATGCGTACCGAAACCTGCTGCGGGCCCTGGCCCGTGGCAACGGGCCCGGCATCGCCCTCGAAGTCGCCCGGCTGCGCGATGGGCCCTCCCCCACGCGAGACACGTGCGACCACGTTTACCTCGGGGAATCCGGATAGCCGCAAACCGGGCGCCATGGCCATTGTGTCGTCGAGCACGATCGTCTTGGGCAACTCCGAGACCGGGAAGCGTGCCACGGCCAAGGGCATAGGAGGCCCGGAGAGTGCCTTGGCAAACACGAAGACCGTTGTATCAGGCCCGGCCTGCAACTCTGGCGAGAGTTCCACCCGCACCTCCAGCCTCGGCCCTTCAGCAGAGGCCGCTTTGCCCTCACCGGCAGCGGGCTCAGGCACCACCTGACCGCTGGCAGCAAGACGCTCACGCGCGGCGCTCACGCCGTCCCGGATCACCGAGGCGTCGGGGGCATCCGGGGGAAGGTTCGCGAGGAGTTTCTCCCATGCCTCGACGGCCCCGGCGAAGTTGCCCGACTGGAACCGGTCCATCCCGAGCAGGCCGAGCAGAGTGACCTGGGCAGGGTCGATGGCCAGGGCGCGGTCTATCACCTCCTGCACGGCCGGAGTGATCTTCCTGCCGCCTGCCAGATACAGCGCCTGTGCGTACTGCGCGAGGATCGTGGCGTCCTCGGGGTAAAGCTCTGCGACTTCCGCATAGGTGGCAGCGGACTCGGGGAACCGCTGCTCCCCCGAATACACACGGGCCAGCAGGAAGCGGTAGGCGCCATCCGGGTCGCGCCGGCGCGCCTCGGCCTCGAGCAGAGGCAGCACCTCAGCCATCACCGCGGCGCGCTGTTCCT
>JBILEG010000308.1:0-4624 GCA_044352225.1 Pseudomonadales bacterium
GAAGCTCATCTCGATCTTCTGCACGCCCTGCCCTTCACAGGCTTCGCATCGACCGCCAGCCGTGTTGAAGGAGAAGCGACCCGCGGTGAAGCCGCGCAGCCTCGCCTCGGGTGTGTTCGCATAGAGCTTGCGGATGGAATCCCACACACCGACGTAGGTTGCCGGGCAGGAACGCGGCGTCTTGCCGATGGGGCTCTGGTCCACCTCGAGCACACGCTCGACCTGCTCCCAGCCCTCGAGTGCGGTACAGCCCTGCCAGTGCAGCTTGCTCTTGCGCTTCGCGGCAAGCGCGGCGCGCAGGTTGGGCTCGAGAATCTCGCGCATCAGTGTGCTCTTGCCGCTGCCGCTCACACCGGAGAGCGCCACAAGCCTTCCGAGGGGAAGCGATACGTCGAGTCCGCGCAGATTGTGCAGACGAGCCTTCTGCACGCGGATGGCCGGGGTCTCGGGGCCCACGCTGCGGCGCAGGCCGCGCGTGGGATGGGAGAGCGGCTCGCGCAAGCAGCGCGCAGTCTCTGATCGCGGGGACGCGAGGATATCTGCGAAGGTGCCCTCGGCAACCACCTCGCCACCGAGGCGCCCGGCGCCGGGCCCCAGATCCACCACATGGTCAGCGCGGCGGATGGTTTCCTCGTCGTGCTCCACGACCACCACTGTGTTGCCTTTGGCGCGGAGCTTGCCGAGCGTATCGAGCAACATGTCGTTGTCGCGCGGGTGCAGGCCGATGGTTGGCTCGTCCAGGATGTAACACACGCCGCGCAGGTTCGACCCCAATTGCGCGGCAAGCCGGATGCGCTGTGCCTCACCGCCGCTCAGGCTCGGTGCGGAGCGTTCCAGTGCGAGATAACCAAGCCCGACTTCCCGAAGGAACCCGAGGCGCGCCCGCAGTTCCGGCAGGATGTCCCGCGCAATCTCGCGCTCGCGGCCGCCCAGCTTGAGTGCGGCGAACAGACCAGCGGCAGCGTCCACGGTCATGCCGTTGTAGTCTGCGATGCCTCGCTCCCACAACTTCACCGCGAGCGCCTCGGGCTTCAGACGATGGCCCGCGCATGACTCGCAGCCCTGCTCGCCGCCCTGCCACCAATCGGTCCACCAGTGCTCCTCACCTGTCTGCTCGGCATCGAAGCCCTGCATGCTGAGACCGGTGCCGAAGCACGCCGTGCACCAGCCGTGCGCGGAGTTGTAGGAGAAGATGCGCGGATCGAGTTCGGGGAAGCTGCGCTGGCAGCCCGGGCAGGCACGGCGCGTGGAAAAACTGACGAGTTTCGGGCGGCCGCGACCACGCGTGAGCACCTGCACCATGCCCTTGCCCGCATCGAGCGCCTCGTGAAGCGCGGCAGCAAGCAGGGCACGATGGCGCGGTTGCACTTCGAGCTCCGCCACGGGCAGTTCGATCGAGTGCTCCTTGAACCGGTCTAGCCGAGGCCAAGGCTCCGTGGGCAGGAACTCTCCGTCCACGCGAAGCGTGTCATGCCCCCGCTTGGCGGCCCACTTGGCCAGATCGGTGTAGTAGCCCTTTCGGGAGACGATCAGTGGCGCGAGCAGCATCACTTTCTGGCCGCGGAAATCCCGCTGCAGCCGCGCGAGGATCAGCTCCTCGGATTGCGCCTCGATGGGCACCGCGCAATCGGGGCAGTGCTGAACGCCGAGCTTCACGAACAGCAGGCGCAGGTAGTGATAGAGCTCGGTCGCCGTGGCCACCGTGCTCTTGCGACCGCCGCGGCTGGTGCGTTGCTCCACCGCCACCGAGGGCGGGATGCCACGAATGGCATCCACGTCCGGGCGTGCCGCGGGCTGCACGAACTGCCGCGCGTAGGCATTCAGCGACTCCAGATACCGCCTCTGCCCTTCCGCGAACAGGATGTCGAAGGCGATGGTGCTCTTGCCGCTCCCGCTGATACCCGTGATCACCGTGAGGGCGTCACGTGGAATGCTGATGTCGATGTCTTTCAGATTGTGTTCGCGGGCGCGCTGTATCTCGATGCGTGGCGGGCTGCGCAACGCAGGAACCCTGTGCACCGGCGGCGGCGCCTCGGCGATGGCCACGCGCTGGCGCTGGTATTCACGCAAGGCTTCACCCGTGTGGCTGGCGCTGCAGTCGAGGATCTCCTGCGGTGTGCCGCTGAAGATCAGCTCGCCTCCCGCTTCCCCGCCCTCGGGCCCGAGATCGATGATCCAGTCGGATGCGGCGATCACGTCGAGGTTGTGCTCGATCACCAGCAGCGAGTGGCCCGCAACGATCAGCTTGTCGAAAGCGCCCAGCAGCCGCGCGATGTCCTCGAAATGCAGCCCCGTGGTGGGCTCGTCGAACACGAACAGGGTCTTGCCGCCACGGGATTTGCGCGAGCCTGCTTCCGCGAGGTGGCCCGCAAGTTTGAGGCGCTGCGCCTCACCGCCCGAGAGCGTGGGCACGGGCTGCCCGAGCGCGAGGTACTCCAGCCCCACGTCGCGCAGCGGCTGCAGCGCTTCCAGCAGCGTGTACTCCCCGTCGAACAGCTCCAGTGCTTCGGCCACAGTGAGCGCCAGCACATCGGAAATGGATTGCCCGCCCGCAAGGCGCGCCTCGAGCACCTCGGCGCGGAATCGCTTGCCGTCGCACTCGGTGCAGCGCAGATACACATCGCTCAGGAACTGCATCTCGACGTGCTCGAAGCCGCTACCTGTGCAGGCAGGGCAGCGACCGTCGCCAGAATTGAAGCTGAAAGTACCTGCGGTGTAGCCGCGTTCCTTCGACACTGCCGTGCGAGCGAACAACTCGCGGATCGGCCCCCAGGCGCCCACGTAACTCACGGGGTTCGAGCGCGCGCTCTTGCCGATGGGTGCCTGGTCGACCAGCACAACGTCCGAGAGTTGCGCGGCGCCGCGCAGCACCGCGTGCTTGCCGACGGTCAGGCCCGTCTTGCCCAGCGCCTGCGCAACAGCGCCGTACAGCACATCGCCTACAAGCGTGGATTTGCCCGAACCGCTGATCCCCGTCACGCAAACAAGATGCCCCAACGGGATACGAACATCGATGTCCTTTAAGTTGTGCTCTGCGGCGCCGTCGATCTCCAGCCAAAGCGCATCCGGAGACACCGCGCGCGCGAGGCTGCGCTCCACCACCCGACGCCCCGTGAGATACGCCGCCGTGAGTGACTCCGGCGCGCGCAGCACGCCCGCTGGCGGCCCCTGATAGACCACCTGGCCGCCGGCTTTTCCGGGGCCCGGCCCCATGTCCAGCAGGCGATCGGCCGCGAACATGAACTGCGGATCGTGCTCCACCACCAGCAGCGTGTTGCCGGCATCGCGCAGGCGTTCAAGCACGCCGATCACGCGCCCTACATCGCGCGGGTGCAAGCCGATGCTGGGCTCATCCAGCACGAAGAGCGTGTTCACCAGCGAAGTGCCCAGCGCGGTGGTGAGGTTGATGCGCTGCACCTCGCCACCCGAGAGCGTGCGCGATTGACGATCCAGCGAGAGATAACCCAAGCCCACGTCGACCAGATAGCCGAGGCGTGAGCGGATATCCGCCAGCACCAGCGTGGTGGCCTCGTCCATCGCCTGTCCCAGGCGCAGTTCCTTCACGAAATCGCGGGTGCGAAGGATCGGCAACTGCACCAGTTCGGGGAAATTCAGCGTCTGCTCGGCTCCGGGCAAACGCCAGAGAAGCGCATCGGGTTTGAGCCGGGCGCCGTTGCAGGCACGGCAGTCGTCGTAGCTCCTGTACTTGGAGAGCAGCACCCGCAGGTGCATCTTGTAGCTCTTGGTCTCCAGCCACTCGAAGAAACGGCGCGCGCCATACCACTTGCCGCTGTCGATCTCGCCCTCGCCGTCGATCACCCACGCGCGCTCCTCCTCACGCAGTGCCGACCAGGCGACGTCCATGCGGATGCCCCGCTTGCGCCCGTACTTCTCCAGTTCCTTCTGGCATTCATTGAAACTCTGCGTCTGCCAGGGCTTCACTGCGCCCTGCGCCAGCGTGCGTGATGCATCCGGGATCACGAGGCCGTAGTCGATGCCGATGGTGCGGCCGAAACCACGACAGGTCTCGCAGGCGCCCACCGGCGAATTGAAGGAAAAGCTGTTGGGCGTGACATCGGCATAGCCGATATCACAGGACGCGCAATGCAAACCCGCGGAGAAACGCCGTTCGGGCTTCGGATCCTCGCGCCCCAGGCGAACGCGTACACGTCCCCGACCCACGCGGAACGCGGCTTCCAGACTTTCCTGCAGCCGTGAACGATTGTCCGGATTGAGCCGCAAGCGATCCTGGATCACGAGAAGCCTGTCGCCCTCGGGACTGACGCGCGTGTAGCCCTGCGCAGCGAGCAACGCGCCCATGGCGGCAGCATCGATGCCGGGCAGCGGATCTACATGGAAACAAACCTCTGCCGCCTCACCGGCAAGCGCTGTATCGCCAACGAGGGATGCAGCCGCCGTCTCTGCGCTGTCGTGATGCACCAGCTGTCCGCAACCGCGGCAATGCAACTGCGCCGCACGCGCGAAAAGCAGCTTCAGATAGTCGTTCAACTCGGTCATCGTGCCGACGGTGGAGCGCGAGGTCCGCACCGGATTCGTCTGGTCGATGGCGATGGCCGGCGGGATGCCGCGGATGGCATCCACCTGGGGCTTGTCCATGCGCTCG
>JBILEG010000309.1:0-4616 GCA_044352225.1 Pseudomonadales bacterium
GCTTGCCCACGGGGAGTTCTTTTTCGTGCGTGGGGCCGGCAACGGGGCGATTGATGTTGGCGAACTTGCCGCCCGCGTTGCGGTTCCAGGTCCAGACCTTGGGCGGGACATAACCGTTTTCTTCGGACACGCGGGATCTCCTCTGCGGGTGTTTCATGGTTGCGCGCCAATGGTAACCAATGGCGCGGCGCCGTGGCGCCCCTTCCCGTGGGAGCGGGCCGTGCCACCCGCGCTTCGGCCCGCAGGCCCTCCCTGCTCGCTCACGCCGCCGCACATCCCTGTGCGGCGGCTGCCTGCATCCGCGGGATCGTTCCCGACGATCCCGCGGCTGAAGGCCGCTCACCAGGAGAGCCTGCGCCCCGAAGCGCTCGAACGGTTGCGGCGCGATGTAGGAGGGGGCCATGCCCCCGACACGCAGCGCCTGCGGCCCCAAATGCTCGAACGGATGCTCTCGGCTGTAGGAGCGGGCCATGCCCGCGAGTTCCTGAGGCCGCGCCACCCGCGCTTCGGCCCGCAGGCCCTCCCTGCTCGCTCACGCCGCCGCACATCCCTGCGTGTCGGCTGCCTGCATCTGCGGGATCGTTCCCGACGATCCCGCGACAGCCCTCCAGGGCGAGGAATCATGGCCGCCCACAGGCATCGGCCGTATGCTCCGCTGGCGCGTGCGCTCCGTACGCCTTGCAGATCGAGATTCGTCCCCTTCGAAGGAGCCAGACCGTGTTCGATATCCACGTCTATCTGCAGGGCCTTGGCGCCCTCGCGGCGCTTGTCTCGCTCGGTTGGCTCGCCTCGCTCGCACTGAAGCGGGTCGACATCGTCGACAGCCTGTGGTCCCTGATGTTCCTGCTGGCCGCGGCCGCTTATGTGCACGCGGCTGATGCCGTCACGCCGCGCGCGGAACTGCTCTTGTGGATCGTGGGGATCTGGGCCGTGCGGCTCTCGGTGTATCTGGGGCTTCGCTGCGTCGGGCATGAGGAAGACAGGCGTTACCGCGCGATGCGTGCGCGCGGCGGGCCGGGTTTTGCGGTGGCGAGCCTGTGGCGCATTTTCGGGTTGCAGGCGGTGCTCGCTTGGCTGATCTCCGTTCCCTTGCTCGGCGCGGTGCTGGGCACGGAGCCGCTTGGCCCGCTCGATTACGCGGGCGTTGCGCTCTGGGCGGTGGGCTTCGTCTTCGAGGCGGGCGGCGACTGGCAACTCGCGCGCTTCAAGGCGCAGCCGGGCAGCGAGGACAAGGTGATGGACCAGGGCCTCTGGCGCTACACGCGGCACCCGAACTACTTCGGCGATGCCTGCATGTGGTGGGGGTTCTGGCTGATGGCGGTCTCGGCCGGTGCGTGGTGGAGTTTCCCCGGACCCGTGCTGATGACCTTCCTGCTGCTGCGCGTCTCTGGTGTCACCCTGCTTGAGCGCACCATCGGTAAGCGCAGGCCGGCTTATGCGGAGTACGTGCGGCAGACGAATGCGTTTTTCCCGGGGCCTCGGAAAGGGTGAGAGCGTCGGTACGAGCCGTTGTGGCCCGTACCGCGCATCAACCCGGAGGAATCCTGCGGTCTTTCAGCGGGCTGATGTTGCGGGCGCCGCACGCAACCACTCCAGCCCCTGCGCGTGCCGGCGCTGGAAGCCTTTCCACACCGTGATGCCCTCGGTGCCCGGGCTCACTTCGTTCCAGCTTCCTTGCTGGTCTGGCGGCCAGACACCGTGGGCCGATTCAGTCGTGCGCAACTCCAGGTACGAGGCGCGGCTCTCATCGCCTTTCACGTAGCGATCGAGAAACGCGGTGATGAAGTGCAGGTTGATGCCAATGATGCGGTCCTTGCGCCATACCGGATCTTCGAACCAGTCGAGGTTCCAGAGGTCCTGGCGCATCTCCGCGGGTGCGGGCCCGAGGCCAAGCGCGTGTCCGCCTTCGCGGAAGGTGAGCAGATAGCGCGTGGTGGCGGTGGTGCTCTCGAAGAACGCCTTCGCGCCCGTCGTGTAGTCCACCGTCTGGTCGTGATCACCCGAGATGAGCAGCAGCGGCGCGCGGATGCCCTGCAGGCCATCGCTGCCCCACGCACTCAGCGAACCGCCTGCAGGCGCGATAGCCACCACGGCTTTCAAATCTTTCACCAGCATGGTGTCGCGCTCGGCGCCATCGCGGCCGTAGGGTTCGAGCAGGCCTCCGGGCGTGGCCTTGGCGATGGGGCCCTCTGGGTCCAGCACGGCGCCCGACGACGTGAGCACGCCATAGCCGCCCATCGAGTAGCCCACCAAGGCGGTGCGTGCAGGATCCACCAGCCCTTCTTCCGCGAGGCTCTGCTGCAGCGAGTGCGCCACGAAACCGATATCGAGCGGCCTGCGCAGCAGCACTTTCGGAAAGCCAACGCGACCGTCGTTATACGGGTCCTGGTGGCGTATTGCTGCGACCACGTAGCCCTTGGTGGAGAGGTTCTCGGTGAGCCATGTGAACCCTGCTGTCACATTGCCGTAGCCGTGTGAGACCACCACCAGCGGGCTCTTTTGCTTCAGCGCGGCTGCGTCGCGCACTGCCATGCCGGACACGGTGAACGCGGTATCCGGGGCCGGGGGTTCGGAGGGCAGGCTGTCGCGGTAGATTTCCGGCTGCGCGCCCGCGGCGGGTTCTGCCGGGTACCAGATATCCACGGTGATGCTGCGGTCTGAGCGGGGTGGCAAGCCCACCACCGCGCCAGCGATGCCGAGCCAGCCGGCGGGGTCGACCTGATCCTTGTGCACCAGCGTGATGGTGCGCACACCCACCGCCAGTGCGCCGGGCGCGGCCAGCTCCGGGGCATCGATGCCGGGGCGGCTGGCGATGTCTGCCGCGAGGGCGGGCAGGGCGAGCAGGGCGAGGACGGCGATCGTCAGAGTGCGCAGTGAGGACATGGTGTGCTGTTCCGTGAAGGGCCGAGTGATGGTAAGCGCTGGCCTTCAGCCTGTCTCGCGTGCGCTATCCCCTTCGGTGGCTCGGGCCCGTAGACTCGTGCCGAGTTCTTTGTCCTGAGGAGAGTCCCCTGATGCGTTCGCTCATGATGGCCGTGCTGTTGCTCTGTGTGTCGCCGTTGCTGCGCGCGGATGGTGAGCTGCCCTCGCTGCTCACGTCCGCGGACAAGACGAGATTGGACGGCCTCGCCGCGACTCGTGAGGAAGCGCTGGCAGCTGCACGTGCTGGCGGCGAGGCAGGCGATGTCGGCGTGCTCGACGCCGCGCTCGCGGGCGACGCCTTGCCCTTCGACGAACGCTTCGACCCTACCGGCGAGTGGCGCTGCCGTGTGATCAAGACGGGCGGTACGGTGCCGCTCGTTGTCTACGGTTGGTTCCGCTGCCGCATCAGCGACGATGGCGCGGGCTGGATGCTGCAGAAGTTATCGGGCTCGCAGCGCACGCAGGGGCGTTTCTACACGCAAAGCGACACGCAACTCGTGTATGTGGGCACTGGGTTCATCGCCGGGCAACCGGCGGGCCGCTACGGGCAGGATGCCTCCCGCGATCAAGTGGCCGTGGCCACGCGCAGGGCCGCAGGCCGCATCGTGCTGGAGTTCCCGCAGCCGGCGGTGGAGTCTGTGCTGGATGTGATGGTGCTGGAGCGCTGAGCCCCCCTCCGGACGCGCCCATGTAGGAGCGCGCCATGCGCGCGACCGTGGTATCAATTCGGGCACAGCTCGGGGGCATTGCCCCCCTGCGGCATGTAGGAGCGGGCCATGCCCGCGACAACTGGCTTCAGCCCACCACCACCTCTGCCCCTATCGCCGCGAGCGCTGCAAGCCCGATGTCCGCGTCGATCTCCTGGCTCGCGCCGGAGATGCCGACCGAGCCGAGCAGCATCCCACCCTGGCGCACCGGGAACCCGCCACGCGCCGCCACATAGCCCTCGATGGCATCCACAATTTTCTGTTCGCCCGGCTTGAGGCTGTTCACATAGGCCTCCCACTGCCCCGTGCTCATGTTCATGTTCGCGGCGGTGAAGGCCTTGCGCTCGCCGGTGATGGCGGCGATGGGCAGCGCACCGTCCATGCTGAGGAAGCCGACGCGCCGCGCAGCACTGTCGCAGACCGCGATATGCACGCGTACATCAAGCGCCTGCGCCCGCGCGACGGCGGCGTTCAGCAGGGCGAGGATGGCCTCGGTGGTGAGGGTGGCGCGGGGGGTGGAGATGAGCATGGGGAGGCCTCCAGATGGGTCGATTGCGCTGGCGCCGGGATCGCATCGAGTAGCGCCTCGGGTGCGTGTAGTTTCCGTCGATGTGTGAGGCCTGTCGAGGCGGCCAACAGCGCCCGCGACGGGACGGATTTTCCGCAGGCGCACTTCACCTGACAATCCGATATTTCCTACAGACAGCGATGCGCCGGCGCTCTTAGCCTTCCTTCACCGCAGCACCCGCTCCGGTACAACCCACGGAAGGAACCCCCCGGCATGGACGCCGCACCACTTCTCGATCCCAAGAACGACGCCGTCTTCAAGCGCCTCTTCACCGGTGCACCGCACCTGCTTGCCGAACTGATCAACGCCGTGCGGGCGGACGAGCCACCCCTCACGGTCGTCGAGATCCTCAACCCCGACATCACCCCGGAGGACTTGAGTGGCAAGCAGATCGTCCTCGATGTCCTCGCCCGTGACCC
>JBILEG010000310.1:0-4602 GCA_044352225.1 Pseudomonadales bacterium
CCCGATCCGTGAACTGCTCGCTTCGGCGCGCAACTACATCGGCGCCCAGTCCGACACCAAGCGCGTGGTCACGGTGGAGTACACCCTGATCAGCGAGGTGAACGACCGCCCCGAGCATGCCCATGAACTCGCGGCGCTGCTGCGGGATTACCCCTGCAAGATCAACCTGATTCCCTTCAACCCCTTCGATGCCTCCGACTACCGGCGCCCCAGCCGCAACGCCGTCAGCAGGTTCTGGAACATCCTCACGGAGGCGGGCCTGCGCGTGACCGTGCGCAGCACCCGGGGCGATGACATCGACGCTGCCTGCGGGCAACTCGTGGGCAGGGTGGATGACCGTACCCGGCGCTCCGAGCGCCACCGGGCCGCACGCGCCAAGCCGGCCGTGGCGGGGGCTGCGTGATGCTCGCCTTGCGGTGCATCAGGGTCACGGCGCTGTTCTTGCTCGTGGCGACGAGCGGCTGCGTCACGACCACCGAAGGCGGCTTCAAGGCCGACCGCAAGGAGGAGGTCGCTCGCCGTGTGGACGCCGCGACCCAATACCTGCAGAAGGGCAACACCGAGCAGGCCATCGTTCACCTGCGTCGCGCCCTCGAGATCGATCCGCGCTCGGCACCGGTCAACGAGACCTTGGCCCGGGTCTTCGCCCAGTCCGGAGAATACGAACTGGCCGACCAGCACTTCCGCGCCGCGATTGACGCCGAGCCGGGCTTTTCGAGGGCCCGCAACAACTACGCGGCGTTCCTTTACAGCCGGGGAGAGGTTGACGCGGCGATCGTCCAGTTGGAGAAAGTCACGGCCGACACGCTCTACGAAAAACGCGCCGACGCCTTCACCAATCTGGGCAAGGCCTATTTGCGCAAAGGCGAGACAGCCAAGGCAGAGGAAGTCTTCGATCGCGCGATCAAGATGGACCGGCGTCAGGCTGTAGCCATGCTGGAACTCGCCGATATCAACGTGCAGCGGGGACAGTATCCCGAGGCAGTACGGGTTTTCGGTTTCTACCGCGCTGCGGGCTTGCGCCCCACGCCACGCAGCCTGTTGATCGGCATCCGTATCGCGCGCGCCACAGGCGAGCGCGACACCGAGGCCAGCTACGCCTTGCAATTGAAGGGGCTCTACCCCGAGTCTGACGAATACCGGACCTACCAAGCGATGCCACCGGCAAGGTAAATGACCATGGTTCCAGAAGAACAACCCAAAGCCGATCCGCGCTCCCCCGGCCTCCTGCTGAAGAACGCCCGCGAGGCTGCGGGCCTCAGCGTCGAACAGGTAGCCGACAAGCTCCACCTGCTGAAATCGGTTGTGAGCTCGCTCGAGAAAGACTGTTATGACCGCATCCGCGGCGACACCTTCGCGCGCGGCTACCTGCGCAACTACGCCCGCCTGCTGGGGATGGATGCCGACGATATCGTCGGCTGCTACAACTCCAAGGCAGGCCGTGGCGGCCCCTCCCGCGCCGAAGCCAAGGTGGTGCGGCGCCGCGAGCCCCTCGGTGGTGGCTCCGGGGCAGGGCGCCTCGGCATGGTGGCCGCTCTGCTCGCGCTGAGCGGGCTTTTCCTGTTCCAGATGCGCGAAGAGCCGGTGCCCGAAAGCGCCGTGCGCTCTGCAGCGCCGCTCACCGTGGAAACCGCGCGGGGCGAGCAGGCGCTCGCGGGCGCGGCCCTCGCCGCTGTCAGCATCGACGCCAACTGAGGCACCGGAGTTTCACCATGCACGTCTCGCCCATCGTCCGCCGCATCTCGCGCCAGATCATGGTCGGCAACGTGCCGGTGGGCGGCGGCGCGCCGATCAGCATCCAGAGCATGACCAACACCGAGACCTGCGACGTCGAGGCGACGGTGCGTCAGGTGCAGGCCCTGGCCGATGCCGGTGCCGATATCGTCCGCGTCTCGGTGCCCAGCATGGAGGCGGCAGAGGCCTTCCGGTTGATCCGCCAGCGCTCGCCCGTGCCGCTGGTCTCCGATATCCACTTCGACTACAAGATCGCGCTCGCCGCGGCTGCCGCCGGTGCAGACTGCCTGCGCATCAACCCGGGCAATATCGGTCGCGATGACAAGGTCCGCGCGGTGGTCGACTGCGCAAAGGACCACGGCATCCCCATCCGCATCGGCGTGAACGCGGGCTCGCTCGAGAAGGAACTGCAGCGCAAGTACGGCGAACCCACCGCCGATGCGCTCGTCGAGTCGGCCATGCGCCATATCGATCTCCTCGACAAGCACGACTTCCAGAACTTCAAGATCAGCCTCAAGGCCTCCGAGATCTTCATGACCGTCGCGGCCTATCGCAAGATCGCCACGCAGATCGATCAGCCCCTGCATCTCGGCATCACCGAGGCGGGCGGGCTGCGTTCCGGTACCGTCAAGTCTGCCGTCGGCCTTGGCATGCTGCTGATGGACGGCATCGGTGACACGGTGCGCATCTCGCTCGCGGCCGACCCGGTGGAGGAAGTGAAGGTTGGCTGGGATCTCCTGAAGAGCCTCCGGCTGCGCAGCCGTGGCATCAACTTCGTGGCCTGTCCGAGTTGCTCGCGGCAGAACTTCGATGTGATCGGCACGATCAACGAACTCGAGCGCCGGTTAGAGGATGTGCGTTCCCCGCTCGATGTGGCGATCATCGGCTGCTATGTGAACGGCCCCGGTGAATCGCGCGAGGTCGACGTCGGTGTTACCGGCAGTAGCCCCGCCAACATGATCTTCGTTGACGGCAAGCCCCACCACAAAGTGGAGTCCGTCTCCCTGATCGACGATCTGGAGCGTACCGTCCGCGAGGCCCTTGCCCGCAAGGCGGCTGCAGCAGAAGCCGCCGAAGACCTGATCGCCCGCGGCTGAGGCCGCACCAACACGGATTTTCCCCGCGTTCCGGATCGCCCGCGTCCGCTGCAGTCGCTAAACTACGCCGCCGCCCGCGCGCCGGGGCCCACCATCCTTCGAGGAATCGCATGTCCAGCAGTCCCGACACGAGGCCGGAGCTCCGTGCCATTCGCGGCATGCCGGACATCCTGCCGGCGCAGACGCCCGCCTGGCAGCACCTCGAGCGCTGCGTGTCGGAACTCCTTGGCAGCTACGCCTACCACGAAATCCGCTTGCCGCTCCTTGAACCCACCGAACTCTTCGCCCGCTCCATCGGCGAGGTCACCGACATCGTCGAGAAAGAGATGTACAGCTTCGCCGACCGCAACGGCGACAGCATGACCCTGCGTCCCGAGGGCACCGCGAGCTGTGTGCGCGCCGTGTTGCAGCACGGGCTTCTGCAGCAAGTGCCGCAGCGGCTCTGGTACATGGGCCCCATGTTCCGTTACGAACGGCCGCAGATGGGTCGGCAGCGACAGTTCCATCAGGTTGGCGTCGAGACCTTCGGCCTGGAAGGGCCCGATATCGAAGCCGAGCACCTGCTGATGACCGCACGGCTCTGGCGCCGCCTGGGCGTGGCCGATCGCGTGCGGCTCGAGATCAACTCGCTGGGCTCCACGACTTCGCGCGCGGCCTATCGCAGCGCACTGGTCGCGTATCTCAGGGCACGCGAGACAGAGCTCGATGAAGACAGCCGTCGCCGCCTGGCCAGCAACCCGCTGCGCATCCTGGACAGCAAGAATCCCGGCACGCAGGCGCTGCTGCGCGAGGCGCCGCGCCTGACCGATCACCTCGATGCCGAGTCCGAGGCGCACTTCTCCGGGCTGCGCGCGCTGCTCGATGCCGCAGGGCTGTCCTATACGATCAATCCCGCTCTGGTGCGCGGCCTCGATTACTATGGCCGCACCGTGTACGAGTGGGTCACCGAGAGCCTGGGGGCGCAGGGCACGGTTTGTGCGGGTGGGCGTTACGACGGCCTGGTCTCGGAGCTCGGCGGCCCGGCCACGCCGGGCGTGGGTTTCGCGATGGGCATCGAACGCCTGCTGCTGCTGATGCAGGCCGCAGGCGCTTCGGCGGGCCCCGACAACCGCCCTCACGCCTACTGGGTGGTGGCCGATCCGGCAGCTCCCGGCCTTGCGCTGGTGCTCGGTGAGCAACTGCGCGATGCGCTGCCGGGCCTGCGGCTGCAGCTCAATTGTGGCGGTGGCAGTATCAAGAGCCAGATGAAGCGTGCAGACCGCAGCGGTGCCGCGCTGGCACTGATTCTGGGCAGCGATGAACTGGCGGCGGGCGAGGTGAGCGTCCGTGAACTGAGACTCGAAGGCGGGACGCAGCAGCGCGTGGGTGTGTCGGCCCTGCAGGCCTTCATGGCCGCGCGGTTCGGGCTCTGAGCGCGCCGGGAACACGATCAGGAGACTACAGGTGGATCCGTACCATACAGAGGAAGATCAGGTCAGGGCGATCAAGCAGTGGTGGGAGCGCAACGGCTCCTCCACGCTGATCGGTGTGGGCGCGGCGCTGGCGATCGTGTTCGGGTCGCAGTGGTGGCAGCAGAAAAACCTCAGCGGCGCTGAAGAGGCTGCAGCGCTCTATCAGCAGTTGCAGCAGGCTGCCGAGCGCGCCGCGGGCGACGAGGTGCAGCGCACCACGGCGCTCCACCTCGGAGAGGAGCTGCGCGACAAGCAGTCGGGTAACCGCTACGGCGATTACGCGAGCCTGCTGCTCGCCAAACTCTACGTCGAGAAAAAAG
>JBILEG010000311.1:0-4559 GCA_044352225.1 Pseudomonadales bacterium
TGCAGGCCCGAGCCTTCTTCAACCGTGATCACGCCTTCCTTGCCGACTTTCTCCATCGCTTCGGCAATGATCTTGCCAATGCTCTCGTCGCCGTTGGCGGAGATGGTGCCTACCTGTGCGATCGACTTGCCGTCGGCGCAGGGGGTGGACATTTTCTCGAGTTCGGCAACCGCAGCGGCGGAGGCCTTGTCGATGCCGCGCTTGATGTCCATCGGGTTCATGCCGGCAGCAACCGACTTCAGGCCTTCGTTGACGATGGCCTGCGCAAGTACCGTGGCGGTGGTGGTGCCGTCACCGGCGGTGTCGGAGGCCTTGGAGGCCACTTCCTTCACCATCTGGGCGCCCATGTTCTCGAACTTGTCCTTCAGCTCGATTTCCTTGGCGACGGATACGCCGTCCTTGGTGACGGTGGGTGCGCCGAAGGACTTGTCGAGGATCACGTTGCGACCGCGCGGGCCGAGAGTGGCCTTCACTGCGTCGGAGAGCAGGTTCACGCCTTTCAGCATCTTCTGGCGACCGGCGTCGCCGAACTTCACATCTTTAGCTGCCATGGTTCATTTCCTTGACTGGTAAAACCGGATTGGATTGCGAGCGGTTACCGGCGGGCGGCCGAAGCCCCCCGCAAGTCTCACTCGATCACGCCGTAGATTTCGCTTTCGCTCAGGATCACGACTTCTTCGCCGCTGATCTTGACCGTATTGCCCGAGTACTGGCCGAAGAGGACCTTGTCGCCGACCTTTACCGACATGGGGCGGATTTCGCCGTTGTCGAGGGCCTTGCCGTTGCCGACTGCCAGAACTTCACCCTGCGTGGGCTTTTCCTTGGCGGAACCCGCCAGGACGATGCCGCCGGCGGAGATGGTTTCTTCCTCTTTGCGCTTCACGACCACTCGGTCGGACAGAGGACGGATCTTCATTGCTGTTTCTCCCTGATCAATGGTTTGCTCTCTGGTACACCCGATAATCGAGGACGTAGGCGAAGCCTCGCCTTCGTTGGCACTCTCCCTCGGGGAGTGCCAATCATATGCGGGAAACCCTGAAGGTCAAGCCGTAAAGCCGTAGGGCAATACACCCTTGCTGCACCCGGCAAGCATCCAGAGCCTCGCGATACCTGATATGGGGCGCGGGGCGGGAGTTTCAAGGGGCTTCAGCCCGAAGGTCGATGCTCGTGGTGCAGCAAGCGCATCGCCAGCAGGATGCCCGGCACGCCGAGCACGGCCGCGTACAAGAAGAAGACCGGGTAGCCGAAGCCATCGACGATCACACCGGCGAAGCCCCCGAGAAGTTTGGCGGGCAAGGTCATCAGTGAACTGAACAGGGCGTACTGGGTCGCCGTGTAGGCCGTGTTGGTAAGACTGGACAGGTAGGCGATCAGCACCGCACTGGCAAAGCCGCCGCTCAGGTTGTCGGCACTGATCACGGCCGCCAGCTTGGCCATGGCGGGTTCGGTCATCGCCAGCCACGCAAACAGCAGGTTGGTGGCTGCAACCAGCACCGCTCCGATCACGAGCGGCCGCCCGAGCCCGAAGCGCAGCACGAACACACCGCCCAGTGCGGCGCCGGCGATGGTCATGAAGAACCCGAAGACCTTCGCCACCTCGGCGATCTGTGTCTTGGAAAAACCGAGGTCAAGGTAGAACGGGTTGGCCATCACACCCATGGTGATATCGCTCAGCTTGTAGACGGCGATCAGCATCAGGATGAACAGCGCGTCCCGGCCACTGCGCTCAAAGAACTCCACGAAGGGTCTGAGCACAGCAGCACTGATGAATGCGGTGAAGCGGTGGGATGCCGCCCGGGCTGACGAGGCGGCATCAGCAGCCGGTGGGTCTTGCGGGTTTGCACTCCGGGATTCCGGAATGCAGAGCGTGGCGACGAGGCCAACACCCATGAGCGCTGCCATGGAGAGATAAGCGCGGGACCAGTCGGCGGCATCAGCGAGGTAAAAAGCACCGGCACCGGCCGCCAGCAGAGCCACGCGATAGCCGAAGACATAGGCCGCTGCCATGGCGCCCTGGAACTCCGGCTCCGCGGCCTCGATCCGATAGGCGTCGATGTTGATGTCCTGCGTGGCCGAACTGAATGCCACCAGCAGCGCAAGCAGCGCGATCCACTCGAGATGCTCCCGCGGATCCACCAGCGCCATCCCCGCAAGACCTGCCGCAATGCACAGCTGCGAGAGCAGCATCCAGGAGCGACGGCGGCCGAGCCGGGCTGCGAGGAAAGGAACAGGCACCCGGTCGACCACCGGCGCCCAGACCACTTTGATCGAGTAGATGATCCCCACCCAGCTGAAGAAGCCGATCACGGAGCGCTCGATGCCGACATCGCGCAGCCAGCCCGAGAGCGTGGCATCGACCAGCAGGAAGGGAAGGCCCGCGCTGAAGCCCAGCCACACCATCGCCAGCACGCGCGGGCGGCTATACACCAGCAGGGCCTCACGCCACCCCCTGCCGGCAGAGGCCTCGCCGGGCGCAGGCGCGTTCAATCGCGGAAATTCTGGAACTGCAACGGCGCCTCGAGCTCGGCCTTGCGCAGCATCGCGATGGTCTCTTGCAGTTCGTCACGCTTCTTGCCCGTGACCCGGACCTGGTCGCCCTGGATGGAGGCCTGCACCTTGATCTTCGATTCTTTCACCAGCTTCACGACCTGCCGCGCCAACTCGATCTCGATGCCATGGCGCATCGTGATCTCCTGCTTCACGATGCGCCCGCCGCCCTGCACGTCGGCCTCTTTCATGGCGCGTGCATCGATACCGCACTTCGCCACGCTGGTGCGCAGCACATCACGCATCTGCTGGATCTGGAACTCGCTCTCGGCGTGCAGCGTGACCACACGGTCCTTGCGCTCGAAGCCCGCATCCACGCCCTTGAAGTCGAAGCGGTTGGCGATCAGGCGGCTCGCCTGATCCACGGCATTGGTGAAGACGTGGATGTCGACTTCGGAGACCACATCGAAAGATGGCATGGGAGTTGTCCGGCAGCGGCGTCGGGATGGGGGATAATGCCCGCATGCAACAGACGCCCACAAGCGAAACACCCGATACCTGGCATGTGCTGGGGGCCGGTGCCATGGGCTGCCTGTGGGCGTCCTCGCTCGCATCGTGCGGGTATGCGGTGCGGCTTCTGCTCCGCGAACCCCCGCCACAAGCGGGTTTGCTCGACATTCGCCTGAACGGGCTCGATGGCAGCAGCCGCGAGGTACAGGTCTGCGCGGATGGCACCGGCGATGCCTCGCCCATCCTGAAACTCCTCGCCTGCACCAAGGCCCCTGCCCTGCTGCCCGCGCTGGAGGAGGTCGCGCACCGGATCGCACCCGGCGCAACGGTGGTGCTGTTGCAGAACGGGATGGGTTTCCACGAGGCGGTTGCGGCGTTGCTGCCGCAGGCGCGGGTGTTCTGTGCGCTGACCACCGAGGGCGCGTTCCGCGAAGGCGCGTTCACGGTACATCACGCCGGCCGGGGCGAGACGCTGCTGGGCGCATGGTCGCAGACAGACGCGGCGGCGGCGCCAGCGCTGGCAGCCGAACTCGGCCGCGGCGGCTTGCACGTGCGTATCGCAGAGGACATCCGCGAGGCGCTGTGGAAAAAACTCGCCGTGAACTGCGCCATCAACCCGCTCACCGCGCTGCACGGCTGCCCTAACGGAGCGTTGCTGGAGCGCCCTGCGCTCAGGCGGGAATTCGAGGCGCTGTGTGCGGAACTCGCCACGGTCCTTAACGGGCTGGGGCACACCGATATCGCCACGAGCATCGGCCAGGACGCCGCCCGCGTGGCTCAGGCCACTGCGGCCAACCGCTCCTCCATGCGCCAGGATCTGGAGGCGGGGCGGGAAACCGAGATCGCCTTCATCACCGGCTTTCTCTGCGAGCGCGCGCGGATAGCCGGGCTGCCGTGCCCCTTGAACGAGGCTCTCTACGGGGCAGTAAGGGAGAGAGAACGGCGCGCCGCGAACTGAGTGTTCAGCCGCCCTGCCGCGCCTTGTCGAGGAAGGCGCACAACTGCTCGGCCCCGTCGAGGATGCGTGCCGAGTGGCGCTGCATCAGATCCGGCGGAATCACGAACACATGCCCGCGGCGCACCGCCGCAATGGCGGGCCACGCCTTCCACATGTCCATCCACGCGGGCCTGCCCTCGTTGCTGCCGCTGGCGATGATCACCTCCGGATCGGCCTGCAGCACGGCCTCGATGCTGACATAAGGCACCAGCGGCACCGCCGTGCCGAAAACGTTCACACCACCGCAGAGCTTGATCACATCGCCCACGATGTGACGGTCGTTCAGGGTCATCAGCGGCTCGTCCCAGATCTGGTAGAACACCCGCACCACAGGTTTGCCCTGCTCGGTTTCACGCAGCGCCTTCAAACGCCGGTTGAAGTCGTCGGCACGGGTAGTCGCCTCCTGCTCGTGCCCTACCAGCCTGCCCATGCGGACGAAGAGTTTGGGTATGTCCTCGAGCACGCGGGGCTCGATTTCGAACACAGGCAACCCCAGTGCGCGCACGCGTGCAGGGAATTGGCCGTTCCCGCTTTGCCATCCGAGCACCAGATCGGGCTCCAGGGC
>JBILEG010000027.1:0-14793 GCA_044352225.1 Pseudomonadales bacterium
GCCACTCACGTACACCGTATAGCCGTGCGCACCGAGCGCGAGCGCAATGCCCCGCCCTGCACCCCGGCTCGCACCCGTCACCACTGCCACCGGCGCCTGTGAGGCCATCGGAATCGTCCTCGTGTGGTCGAGCCCGCAGTGTACTCAATCGACGCCGGGAGTCAGTAGACTTCACGCGGGCTCACCACAGGGATCAGACGATGAGCGTGCGCCACCTGCAGAGCTTCCGCAGCCCCGCGAGCGTCGCGGTCTTCGGCGCCACCGAGCGCCCCGGCGCGATCGGCAGCGTGCTGATGCGCAACATCCTTGCAGGCGGTTTCACGGGGCGCGTCTACGGCGTGAATCCCAAGCTCTCCAGCGCGCACGGAGCGCCCTGCTACCCCGACGCGGCCTCCCTGCCCGAAGCGCCCGAACTCGCCGTCATCGCCACGCCCTTCGACACGGCCGCAGCCATCGTGGATGCGCTCGGCGCGCGCGGCACACGCGCCGTCGTGGTGATCAGCGCGGCGATGGGAGACGCCGAAGCCGTGAACGCCGCGAAAGCCGCGCTTGTGGCGGCTGCAGAAAAACACGGCGTGCGGATGGTTGGCCCGAATTGTCTCGGGATCATGGCGCCGCTTGCAGGCCTGAACGCCACCTTCTCGCACCTCGGCGCCGCACCGGGGCGCATCGCGTTCGTGGCGCAATCGGGCGCGATCGTCACGGCGATGATGGACTGGGCGGAATCGCGCGGCATCGGCTTCTCGCAGGTGGTCTCGCTCGGCGACATGGCGGACGTGGATCTGGGCGACCTGCTCGACTTCCTGGCCGACGACCCGAAGACCGACGCCATCCTGCTCTACGTCGAGGGCGTGACCTCGGCACGCAAGTTCGTGTCCGCCGCACGTGCGGCCGCCCGCAGCAAGCCCGTGCTGGTGGTGAAAGGCGGGCGCTTTGCCGCCGGTGCACGCGCCGCGGCCACCCACACGGGCGCGATGATGGGCAGCGACGCAGTCTACGAGGCCGTGTTCCGGCGCACGGGGCTGCTGCGCGTGGACACACTGGAGGAACTCTTCGATGCCGCGGAATCGCTCTCGCGGATTCCGAGGCTGCAAGGCGAGCGGCTGGCGATCGTCACCAACGGCGGCGGGATGGCGGTACTCGCGGCCGACGCGCTGGCAGCACGCCGCGGCACGCTGGCCACGCTCTCCTCCGGGACGCTCGCCGCGCTGGATGCCATGCTGCCGCGGAACTGGTCGCGCACGAACCCTGTGGACGTGATCGGTGACGCACCTCCGGAACGGCTGGCGCAGGCCACCGCCATCGTGGCAGCAGACCCGGGCGTGGACGCGGTGCTGCTGATCCATTGCCCCACCGCGGTGTGTCCTGCGCACGATGCCGCAACTGCAGTCACGCAGGCGCTGGCCTCGCGCGGACGGACCGCGCTCCTCTGCAGCTGGGTGGGTGGGACACGGGCCGAGCAGGCGAGCCGGCTCTGCGAGAAGGCCGGCGTTCCCGCCTTCCCCACGCCCGAACAGGGCGTGCGGGCCTTCATGCACGCAGTCTCCTACCGGCGCTCACGCGAGACACTTGACCAGACCCCCGAGCCCCTGCCCGAGATCGGGAGGCCTGCCGTGCAGACCTGGCGTCTGCGCCTGCAGCAGCGTGTGGCCGAAGGACAGCAATGGTTGCCCGTAGCGGAGGCACGCGCCCTGCTGGCGGACACCGGCTTCGAGGTCTTGCAAACCGAAACCGCCACGGACGCCGCGGGTGCCGGCGCGATCGCCGCGCGTCTGGAATGCCCGGTGGCGCTGAAGATCCGCTCGCCCGACGTGCCCCACAAGACAGACGTGGGCGGCGTGGTGCTCGATCTGCAGGGCTCAGATGCCACCGCCGCGGCCGCGCTTGCCATGGCCGCGGGCATCCGTGCGCGGCTGCCGCAGGCACGTCTGGAAGGCTTCGAGGTGGAGCCGATGGTGCCGCGTCGCGGCGCCCAGGAACTGCTGCTCGGCATGAGCAGCGATCCGCAGTTCGGACCCGTGCTGGTCTTCGGCCAGGGCGGTACCGCCACCGAGACCATCGACGACCGCGCGCTCGCATTGCCGCCACTCAACCTGCAACTGGCCCGCGATATGATTGCGGGCACGCGCATCTCCCGCCTGCTCGCAGGTGCCCGCGGCATTCCGGCCGTCGACACCGACGCCGTAGCGCTCGCGCTCGTACGGCTTTCCGGGTTGATCTGTGAAATCCCGGAGATCCGCGAACTGGACATCAACCCGCTGCTCGCGCGGGCAGAGGGCGCGGTGGCGCTGGATGTGCGGATGCGGATCGCGGCGGCGCCAGGCGAGCCGCACGCGCGCCTCGCCATCCGGCCTTACCCCCGTGAACTCGAGGAAGAGATCCGCCTGCAGGACGGGCGCAGCCTGTGGTTGCGGCCCGTGCGGCCCGAAGACGAACCCGCGATGCGGCGCGCCTTCGACACGCTGACCCCGGAGGAAATCTACCTGCGCTTCTTCGCACCGCTGAAGACGCTCAGCCACGCGATGGCCGCGCGCTTCACGCAGATCGACTACGACCGGCAGATCTCGCTCATCCTCACGACCCACGGCGCACCGGGCACCACGGAGTTTCTGGGAGCGGTGAGCCTCGACTGCGATGCGGACCTGAGGGGCGGGGAGTTCTCGATACTGGTGCACCACACGATCGCGGGGCAGGGCTTGGGCCAGCACCTGATGCAGAGGGTCATCGCCTGGGGGCGCTCACGCGGGCTGCAGGAAATCACCGGCGAGGTGCTGGCGCAGAACGCCACGATGCTCGATCTGTGCCGGCGACTGGGGTTCAGGCTGGAGACACGCGCACACGATGCGGCGGTGCTGCACGCGAGGCTCACGCTCGCGGAAGAAGCGCCGGGCTGAGAGCGCAGCGCCGCTGGCGGTTGCTCAGGGCAGCCGCCACTGCTCCACGAAGCGGGCGAGGAGTTCCGGGTCGTACTTCGCGTCACGGATCAGCACATCGGCCACCACGGAACCGGCCACGCGCCCGTCCGGATCGACCACGAAGAAATGCGGGAACATCGTGAAATCAGGGAAGCGCGCCAGAAACGCGCGGTTCTTGTTGTCGTCGTTGTAATAGACGCGCAGCACCTCGAAGCCGCCGTAGAACACCGCTGCCATGGCGCGGTCCTGATCGAGCTGGCGGTCGAGAAAGAAGCACCAGACACACCAGTCACCACCCACCATCACCAGCACCCGGCGGTGCTTCTGTGCGGCGGCGGCGCGGGCGGTGTCGAGATCGGCCGAGGGATCGCGCGCGGCATCGTAGCGGAAGGAATAATCAGGCAAGCCCGCGACAGGAGGCTCGAAACGCACGGCGGCCAGCGCGCCGGGCGCGGCAAACACCACCACGATCAGCAGGATCATCCGCAGGAAGGCGAACACGGGCATCTTCAATCCCCTAGAATCGGCCTCGAACCCATTTCATCGCGGAGACAGCACCATGGCCCTCGCACTCGCCGACCGGCTCGCCATCGAAGACCTCGTCAACCTGTACTGCCACAACGCCGACTACAACCCACCCGAGAGCATGCGGGATGTCTTCGTTCCCGATGCGGTCTGGGAAGTGCCCGCGATGGACCTGCGCTGCGAAGGCATCGAGGCGATCGTCGCGTTTTTCACGCAGAGCCGCGCAGGTTTCGGCAGCGCGCGGCATGTTATCAGCAACCTCGTGGTGCAGGGAGACGGCGACCGCGCAACGGCATCCTGCTACCTGCAGGTAATCAAGGTCGACGAGGAGCCCAAGCAGATCGTGTCCTTCGGCCGCTATCAGGACGAGCTGCTGCGCACCGCCGAGGGCTGGCGGCTGCGGCACCGGCTGATCGTGATGGGCTGATTCAGCCCGGGGCGCCGCGCTCCGGCTCACGGGCATCGAGCACCTCGGCGAGCAGCGTGGTGGCATAACAGCCCGCCGGCAGCCCGAAGCGCAACTCTATGCTCGTGTCGTCCAGCCACTCCCACGCGAGATTGCGCGGCAGAAGGCGCAGCGGCCTGCGCTCCTGCCGCAGGCCGTTGGCCTCCAGACCAGCCACGAGATCGGCATGCAGCGCAGAGACGTCAGTCTCGAGCAGGCGCGCCTCGCCCCGGGAGGCAAGCTCCCCCGAACCCCAGAGCGGCCCGCTCGGGTGGATGTCACCGGCGGCGAGGCGTTCGGGCAGCGTGGCATCGCTGCCGTCATCGAGGAACCAGGATCCGCTGCCGTCGAGCTGCACGGCCTCGCCCGGCAGTAGCCTGGTCCAGTTGCCCTCGGCCACGCGCCGCGCGAGCACCGCATTGAAAACGGCGGAGCGCGCCGAAGAGAGCAGGATGCCGCGCTCGCTGCGATCGCAGACGCGCAGCGCCCCCGAGAACCACGCACGGGCCCGCTCGATGTTGCCCGCCTCGCGCCCGAAGCGCTGCACACCGAAATAGTTCGGCACGCCGTCCCGGCGTACCTCTTCGAGGCGGGAATCCAGCAGGCGGGCATCACCCGCAAATTCCCGCAGCCGCAGCACGAAATCGTTTCCTCGCAGACCACCGGTCTGGAGCTTGCGCTGGCGCCGGACCGTCTCCAGCACCTCCACCGAGGGTGGCAGTGCGGAGAAGTCCGGATCGGGCTTGCCAGGCAACTGGATGCTGAACCACTGCGTGGTGACCGCGTGGCGGTCCTTGCGCCCGGCAAATCCCATCGCGCGGCCGTCCACACCCGCGAGTCTTGCGAGCAGGCGTGCCACGTAGTCGGTGTTCTCGCCCGTTTTGCGCACGCGCAGCCACAGGTGCTCCGCCGCGGGCTCGGGGGCCATCTCGATGCGTTCGTCCACACGGAAATCGGCGGGCTCGGCGCGCAACAAGGCCGTGCCTGCGCAGGTTCCCGCGCGGGGTGTGCTGGTGTCGGTATCCATGGTGATGCTCAGAATTGTCCCGTTTCGCCGCGGGCGAAAAGCATGGACGGGTCACGGAAGCTCTTGAACTCGAGGTGGTTGCCGCTCGGATCACGCAGGAAGAGCGTGGCCTGCTCGCCCACCGTGCCGGCAAAGCGGATGCGCGGCTCGATCACGAAGGGCACGCCTGCCGCACGGAGTTTCCCGGCGAGGGACTCGAATTCTTCCCACGGCAGGACAGGGCCGAAGTGCAGCGCGGGCACGTCATCGCCGTCGACGGGGTTGCGGGCGCTGGCGGGGTGATCGTCGGGACCGACCAGATGCGCCACGACCTGATGCCCCCAGAAATCGAAATCGATCCAGCGCGAAGACTCGCGGCCCGTGCCGCAGCCGAGGAGTCCGGCATAAAAGGCACGGGAAGCCTCTAGATCCGTCACGGGAAGCGCGAGATGGAAGGGAGGAATGCTCACGCGGGGATCTCCGTCCAGGGCAGAGGTGCATCGAGGTCCACGTTCCCGCCGCTCAGCACCAGCCCCACGCGACGCCCCGCGAATCGTTCGGGCTGGGCGAGCACGGCTGCGAGCACCACGGCAGAGGACGGCTCCACGAGTTGCTTGCAGATCTCCCAGAGCAGTCGCGTGGCAGCGGCGATCTGCGCCTCCGTCACGGTGATGATCCCCTCCACCTCGCGGCGCAGGATGGCGAAATTCAGATCGCCAAGGGATGTTCTCAACCCATCGGCCATGGTGCGCGGATCGGTCTGGGGCAGGCGCTCGCCAGCCGCGAGCGAGCGGGCCGCATCATCGGCGCCGAGCGGTTCGGCACCGTACACGCGTGTGGCGGTATCGCGCGCGTGGGCTGCGATCGCCGCGCCGGCAAGCAGCCCGCCGCCGCCGACGGGCGTGAGGATATCGTCCAGGCTGCCGGTGTCTTCCAGCAATTCGAGCGCCGCTGTGCCCTGCCCCGCAATCACGCGCGCGTCGTCATAGGGAGGAACGGCGTTCGCGCCCGTCTCGGCGAGCACTGCTGCGAGCGTGGCCTCGCGGGCCGCGAGCGTGGGCTCGCAGAGCACGATACGCGCGCCATAGCGCTCGATATTGGCCCGTTTGGCACGGTTCGCATTTGCAGGCACCACCACGTGCGCGGGGATGCCGCGCAAGCGCGCAGCCCAGGCGAGGGCTGCACCATGGTTACCGGAGGAATGCGTGGCCACACCGCGGAGAGCCTCTTCGTCCGCGAGGCCGAAGACCGCGTTGCTGGCGCCGCGGGCCTTGAACGCACCGGTCTTCTGCAGGTGCTCGCACTTGAAGAAGAGCCGCGCGCCCGTGAGCGCGTCAAGGGTGTCGCTGCGGATCACCGGGGTCCGCTCCACCACGCCGGCGATGCGGTCTGCAGCGGCGCACAGGTCGGCGAAATCGGGCAAGTGCAAATGCGTGCTCATGCGCGGCGCTCAGCTGACGGGCTTGACGACGAGGCCGTGCCCCGCGGCCACGAGGAATTCGTTCTCGGCACGCAGATCCTCCTCGACCAACGGATGTTGTGCCAGCCAGTCGGCGGGAATCTCGAGCGTCCAGCCCTTGCGCGCGGGCAGGATGCGCATGGCGGGAAAGCGCTGATCGGAGCGGATGCGGTTGAACAGGCAGGCGAGCCGCAGCACCAGCACCAGCGCCCAGTCGGGCCTGAAGCGGTAGCTGCTCGCCTCGGGCACGCGGAGCTTGCGCCGGTGGTTCAGCACCAGAAAGCTCAACAGCGTCTGCTCACGCCGCGAAAAGCCGGGCATATCGGCGTTCTCGAGAATGTAGGCGCCGTGCTTGTGGTAGCCGCTGTGCGAGAGGGTGAGACCCAGTTCGTGGAGATCCGCAGCGGCGCGCAGGGCCTGCTCGGCGAAGACCGGATCGACCACCAGCTGCTCGCGCACCTGCGGGAGCAACTGCCGCGCGAGACGCTCCACGCGCAAGGACTGGGGCCGGTCGATCTGGAACTGTTTGCAGAGGTACTCGATGGTCTTGCGCCGCGTGTCCTCGTACTGGCCCTGATCGGCCAGTTCGTAGAGCACACCCTCCTTGAGCGCGTAATCGGAGACATGGAGCTCGCGGATACCGAGTTCGAGGAAGGCCGCGTGCAGGATCGCGAGCCCCCCCGGAAACACGGGCTGCCGATCGGAACTGAGGCCCACATCGGCCAGCGACTCGACCTTTCGTGCGTCGATCATGTGGCGCACCAGCCGCTCGATGCCTTCCAGCGTGATCAGGTGATCGCAGGGCATCAGCGCATCGATGGCCGCGGCCACGTAACGCACGGTGCCGGAACTGCCCACCGCCTCGTCCCAGCGGCTGGCACCGTAGCCCTCCGCAAGATGCTGGATCTCGGCCCGCGCCAGGGTGAGCGCCCGCGCGTACCGCTCTTCGGTGACGCGGCGGTCGGGAAAGAAGCGCTCGCTCATCGAAACACAGCCGATGAACAGGCTCTCGACGCGCTTTGCGGTACGCTTGCCTACGATGAACTCGGTGGAACCGCCGCCGATATCGATCACAAGGCGACGTACCGCACTGCCGGCGTGCCCTTTGACCACACCGAGGAAGATCAGTCGGCCCTCTTCCTGGCCGGAGATGACGTCGATCGGCACGCCGATGACCCGCTCGGCGCGCTCGAGGAAGTCCTCGGAATTGCGTGCGGCGCGCAGCGTATTGGTGCCGACCACGCGGATGTTCTGTCGTGGCACGTTGCGCAACTGCTGCGCGAACACGCCGAGGCTCTCCAGCGCCCGCACCATCACGGGCTCGGCGAGATGCCCATCGTGCAGCAGCCCCTGCGCGAGGCGCACCGTGTCCTTGCGCCGGTCGATGGTGACCAGACGCCCTTCGTCCAGCCTGCCCACCAGCAGGTGGAAGCTGTTCGAGCCGAGGTCAAGCACGGCGCAGACGGAACGGTTTTCCTCGGTCATCTGTGGGGGAATTCCCTTGCCGTGGGTGTCGTAGCTGTCATTACACTGTAGCGTCGTAGTCGAGAATGGACGCCTGCGCGCGGCGAACGCCGGAAGTGCCCCGGAACGCCGCAGGGTCGTGAGTGTAATCGCTGGGCGGGTCTTTTCAATGACAGCCGCCACCCCACGGAGCCATCGATGTCAACGCGCAAGAAAGCGCCGCAGATCTTTGCCAAGGAACTGAGCTGGCTGTCGTTCAATGCCCGGGTGCTGCAGGAAGCCGAGGATCCGTCCGTCCCGCTGATCGAGCGGGTGCGCTTCATGGGGATCTTCTCGAACAACCTGGACGAGTTCTACCGCGTCCGCTATGCGGACGTGCGCCGACTCGCGGTGTTCAGCAAGGGCCGTGAGAAAGCGGGATGGGAGAAACTCCTCGACGATATCCGCGACGCCTCGGGCGACATGCAGGCCCGCTTCGATGCCGTCTACCGCAACTGCCTCTCGGAACTGCGCCGCAACAGCATCTATCTGGTGGACGAGCGCCAGCTCGACCCGCAGCAGCGCGAGTTCGTGACGCGCTATTTCTTCAGCCGCGTGCTGCCCGAGCTGGCGCCCCTGATGATTTCGGACACTACCGCCACGCCGCAACTCGAGGACGGCTGGATCTACCTGGCGATACGGCTGCAGCTCCTGGGTGGCGGCATGCGCTATGCGCTCGTCAACATCCCCACTGACCGCCTGGAGCGCTTCGTGGTAATCCCCTCCCCCGCGGCACAGCCACAGCGGCAGGTGATCATGGTGCTGGACAACATCATCCGCGCCTGCCTCCCGTCCGTCTTCCGGGGGGCTTTCGACATACAGTCCGCCGAGGCCTACACGATCAAGGTAACGCGGGACGCGGAACTGGAGATGGGCGAAGGCATCACGCAGAGTGTGGTCGACGCCGTCTCGAGCAGTCTGCGCAAGCGCAAGCAGGGAGACCCGGTGCGTCTGGTCTATGACCGCCGCATGCCCGCGGACCTGCTGGACACCCTCGTGAAACGCCTGCGCCTCGGCAGCTACGACAACGTGCTGCCGGGTGCCCGTTACCACAACTCCAAGGACTTCATGGATTTCCCCAATCTGGGGCCCAAGACTCTCGAAAACCGCCCGCTGGCGCAATTGCCGGTGCGGCGCATCGAGCGATGCAGCAACATCCTAGATGCCATCGGCGAGCGCGACATCCTGCTGAATTATCCCTACCACTCCTTCCGCTACGTGGAGCAGATGATCAGCACCGCGGCCATAGATCCGGCCGTACGCAGCATCTCGATCACGCTCTACAGGGTGGCCAAGAACTCGCACATCGGTCGCTCGCTGGTGTGCGCGGCGGCCAACGGCAAGGACGTGACCGCCATCGTGGAACTGCGGGCGCGCTTCGACGAGGCCGCCAACCTGACGTGGGCGCAGCGGCTCGCCGAGGCGGGCGTGCACGTGATCTTCGGCATCCCGGGGCTCAAGGTGCATTCGAAGCTGATCATGGTGAGCCGGCAGGAGGGCGCCACGCTGCGCCGCTACGTGCACATCGGCACCGGCAACTTCAACGAGAGGACCGCGCGCTTCTACACGGATATCAGCCTGTTCACCGCCAACCAGGAAGTTGCCGACGACGTGGCGAATGTCTTCGATTTCATCCGCCACACCTACCGCAGGCACAAGTTCCGTCACCTTGCGGTGTCGCCGCTCACCAACCGCTCGCTGTTCCTGCGCCTCATCCACACCGAGACGCTGAACGCACGAGCAGGCCGCCGGGCCGAGATATTCATCAAGTGCAACAACCTGGTCGACGAGCAGATCATCGCCAGGCTCTACGAGGCGAGCGAGTCCGGCGTGCGGATCCGCGCCATCGTGCGCGGCATGTGCTCGCTGGTGGCGGGCGTACCCGGCGAGAGCAGCAACATCGAGGTGATCAGCATCGTCGACCGCTTCCTCGAACACAGCCGCATCTACATCTTCCACAACGACGGCGAGACACGTTATCTGATGTCCTCAGCAGACCTGATGACCCGGAACCTCGATCACCGCGTGGAAGTGACGGCCCCCATCTACGACCCGGACGCCAAGGCACGGGTGCAGCGCCTGATGGACACGCAATGGGCCGACAACGTCAAAGCCCGTGTGCTGACGGGCCAGCAGGAGAACGAGTACCGCCCGCGCGGCACGCGCAAGCGTTTCCGCTCGCAGGAGGTGCTGGCAAAGCTGTACGCGGAGGACGAGAAAGACGACGGCTAGTGCTTGCTGCCGCCCATGCAGTCGGGCGACTGCGGCGCGGCGCCGCCCTGCGCGCCCCACTCCGAAGGCGTGTAGGTGTGCAGTGCGAGGGCATGCACACCGCCCTTCAATTCGGCCGCAAGGGCGGCATACACCAACTGGTGCCGAGCCACTGCACGCTTGCCCTCGAAGGCACCGCAGGCAATAACCACCCTGAAGTGCGTCTCGGAGCCGCGCGGCACGTTATGCCCGTGGCTCTCGTTCTCGACCTCGAGGTGCGCGGGCGTGAACGCCTGCTGCAGTTTTGCCACGATGGTGTCGCGTACGCTCATCGGCTGGGTCCGGTCAGTGGATGCGGGGTGCCGGGGCGAGCATGGCAGCATTTCCCTGTCACATCGCCCCGGCCGCCCGGATAATAGCCACAAGTCCCGCCCACTGCGATAACGCCCACGATGCGAAAGCCCGAACTGCTCTCCCCCGCCGGATCCTTCAAATCGATGCGCTATGCGTTCGCCTACGGGGCGGACGCGGTCTACGCCGGGCAACCCCGCTACAGCCTGCGCGTGCGCAACAACGAGTTCAACGACATCGACCGCATGGCCGAGGCCATCGCCGAGGCCCACGCGGGCGGCAAGCAGTTCTTCGTGGCCAGCAACGTCTCGCCGCACAACGACAAGCTCCGCAGCTACCTGCGCGACATGGAGCCCGTGATCGCGATGAAGCCCGACGCCCTGATCATGGCCGACCCGGGCCTGATCATGCTCGTGCGCGACCGCTGGCCCGACGTGCCGGTGCATCTCTCCGTGCAGGCCAATGCCGTGAACTGGGCGAGCGTGCGCTTCTGGCAGCGGATGGGCCTTACCCGCGTGATCCTCTCGCGGGAGCTCTCGCTGGAGGAGGTGGCCGAAATCCGCCAGCAGTGTCCCGATATCGAGCTGGAAGTCTTCGTGCACGGCGCACTCTGCATCGCCTACTCGGGCCGATGCCTGCTCTCGGGCTACCTCACGCACCGGGATCCGAACCAGGGCGCTTGCACCAACACCTGCCGCTGGAAGTACACCGCGCACGAGGCCGAACAGACCGCCTCGGGCGATGTCGTGGCCATCCACGAGCCGCTGCCGGTGCCCGTTCAGGCGCCCATGGAAAAGCCCATCGAGGATCGCATCTTCCTGCTGCAGGAAGAGAACCGCCCCGGGGAATACATGCCCGCCTGGGAAGACGAGCACGGCACCTACATCATGAACTCCAAGGATCTGCGGGCGATCCAGCACGTGCAGCAGCTGATGGAGATCGGCGTGGACTGCCTGAAGATCGAGGGCCGCACCAAATCGCACTACTACGTGGCACGCACCGCGCAGGCCTACCGCCGCGCCATCGACGATGCCGCTGCGGGTCGCCCCTTCGACATGGGGCTGATGAACGAGCTGGAGAAGCTCGCGAGCCGCGGCTACACCGAGGGCTTCTACAACCGCCACCCGAGCGGCGAGTACCAGAATTACGAGCGCGGCATCTCGCGCGGGGATTACCAGCAATTCGTCGGCGAAGTGCGTGATGTCGACGCGAACGGCTGGCTCACGGTTTCGGTGAACAACCGCTTTGCAGTGGGCGACAAGCTGGAGCTGCTGGGGCCGGAAGGCACCGTCGACTTCGAGTTGCGGAACATGGAAACCGAGACCGGCGAGACCCGCGAGGTGGCTCCGGGCAACGGCCACGTGGTGCGCATCCCCCTGCCGGAAGGCGCCCCGGTGCCAGCCGATCCCCGCTTCGCGATGCTCGCCCGTTACCTCTGAGGCTCAGTACATCAGCGAGAAGAGCTTGCGCTGGAACTCCGCGGCAAGCGGATCACCCTTGCCCAGTGCGCGGATGATATCGAGCAGGATTTTGCGTGCCTCACCGCCCCGGAACTCGCGATCGGCGCGGATCAGCGCGAACAGCAACTCCAGCGCCTCGCGCTGACGCCCCGCCTGGCTGAACTGCACGGCGAGTTGGAAAGACAGGTCCTTGTTGTCGGGGTCCTTCCCGAGCGCTGCCAGCAGCGCCTGTATCTCGGGCGTATCCGAGGCTTGCTGCTTCAATTCGAGTTCCGCCAACAGACGCTCGTAATCCGCGTCGTGCTCGACCATGGGAATCGCGGCCAACACGGCCTGGGCTTCCTCCAGACGGGCCGTCTGGATCAGGATCTCTGCGTAGACCTTGGCGATATCCGGCCGCTTGCCGGACTGTTCCCAGGCGGCACGCGCCGGCACGGCAGCGGCCGCAGCATCCCCGCCGTCGAGCAAGCTCAACGCCTCGGCGAGCAGCGTGTCCCACGGCTTGGGCAAATGCTTTTCGAGCATCGCGCGCACCGCGGACTCCGGCTGCGCTCCGACAAAGCCGTCCACCGGCTGGCCGTCTTTCATCAGGATGACAGTGGGGAGACTGCGCACGCCGAACTGCCCGGCAATCATCTGCTGTTCGTCACAGTTCACTTTGGCGAGCAGGAGATTGCCCTGGTTCTCACGCGCAAGCTTCTCGAGGATGGGCAGCAGCGCCTTGCAGGGCGCGCACCAGTCGGCCCAGAAGTCCACCAGCACGGGCTGCCTGAACGAGGCGTCGATCAGAACCTGCTGGGCGTTCTCGCGGGTGACCTCGATGGAGAGCTCTGACATGGGCATGTATTCCTGAAGACGGAGGGAGTTGCCGGGCCGGGATCAGTCGACCCGCCCGTCGCTGGCAAGACGCTCGAAATAGCGTTGCACGGCAGAGGGTTTCATCAGGGCGGCGTTGGAGAGTGCCCCGTGATTGACGAACAGTGACTTGCCATCGGCGTCGAGCAGGACCACGGAGGGAATGCCTTTGTCGATGGGATTCCCGTATTCCTCCACCAGGTCGAGGTTGCGGTGCATCACACCGACATCGATATGCACCACCTTGAACTCGCGCTCGAGCAGAGGGGACAACTCCGCACTGCGGTAGTTCGCCTCCAGCGAGCGCGAATCCGAGCACCAGTTGGCGCCGAAGGTAAGCAGGATGCGCTTTCGACCGGGGTTGTCTGCCAGCGCCGCCGCGATGGCCGCGCGGGCATTGGCTTTCTCGTCGTAGGGGCGGGGGTTGTTGTCGGCGGTGCCCGAGGCACCGGCACAGGCAGCGACTGCCAGCGCCAGCAGCAGGGTGAGCGCCGCGCGGAGAGCGGCGACCGGGGCACCGGGCGGATAGATGCGAAGAAAGTGAATCATTCCTGCTCCGGGTACTTCTGGGGTGTCGGCGTCACCGACACATCGTGGAATTCAACGTAGTTCCTGCCAAGCCACCATGCATTGCCGGAGCGACTGCGGCGTCTTTCACCGTTGCTGCGGCGCGAAACCTCGGCGTTTCCGCGGCCCTCGCGTCGGTCACGCCCGCTGCGCGGGTCGGCAAACGCCTCGGGGAGCGGAGCCGGCTCCCGGCGCTGGCTGTCGCGGGCGTCGCGCAAGCCGGAGACGCGGCTGGGCCCCCTGGGCGCAGGATCCTTCTGCTTGATCGGCATGGGCGTGCTTCCTCAAACATCCTTGTCGGGAACGCGGTGCCATTATTCAGCATGCCTCCCCCGGCCGCCAACACCCAAGGGCGGCTTATTCGCCCTCCGGGTTACGCAGTGACAGCTCGCGCGAGCGGTACTCGCCCGGCGTGCAGCCCGTCCACTTCTTGAACGAGCGGTAGAACGCGCTGGGATCGGTGAAGCCCATGAGGATCGCTACATCGTTGATCGAGAGCTCCGGGCGGCGGAGATAGTCGATGGAGGCATCGCGCCGGCACGCGTCTTTCAACTCCTGGAAGGTGGTGCCCTCGCGCTTGAGACGCCGGCGCAGAGTGGGGGCCGACATGTGAAGCAACTCGGTGATGCGCTCGAAACCCGGGAAGCCGCGGCTGAAATCGTGCCCGATGAGCGAGCGGACCTGATCCACCAGGCTGAGCTTGCCGGAGTCGGCGGGCATGATCAGCAACTGGTAAGGCGCCGTGCGGAGAAAATCCCGCAGGGAATCCTCGGTATGAACCAGCGGATAGCCCAGGTACTCGGCGGGAAATGCGAGCGCCGGCGTGGCGGCCTCGACTTCGACATCGCAGCCGAACAACTGGCGGTAGCGTTGCAGAGCGGCAGGGCGGCGGCCGGTGAGCTGCACCGATTCGAGCGGAATCGGGTGCCCGATCAACCAGCCGAAAAACCGGTGCCACATGGACAGGCAACACGCAGCCTCGACCGCGGACATGGGCGCGCCGGGCTCGGGCTGATCGACCCGCACCTCGGGTGCCGCGATGATCTCGAGCCTGGCGCTGGCGGCATCCGCTACCAGGCGCAGTTCGAGCTTTCCCGCAAAAAACACCCGGTGAAACTCGACGACACGACGGATGGCGCGCCCGAGGTTCGGGCAACTGAGCAGGCTGAAACACATGATCCTGAACGCACCCGGATTCATGCCCACGTCGCGGCGCAGGCCGAAGGTCTCGTCCTGCAGGGTGGTCATGACACGGCGGTAGAGTTGGCTGTAGGCCGCAATGGGAACGGTGGCATCGCGGAATCGTGCGGGATCTTCGAGCAGCGCGGGGTCCACGCCGGACTCTTCGCAGGCGCGGCGCGGGTCCACGCCCCGCGCCGCGAGCATGCGTGCGAGCGAGGCCGCGAACTGGGCGGGCACGCTTTCGTTGGGCGGTCGGGAGCTTTGCCTGGCGCTGCGCACGTGTTGGCTGCCGTGGAATGTGGGGGGGATTATCC
>JBILEG010000312.1:0-4553 GCA_044352225.1 Pseudomonadales bacterium
CCGGCAGCCCACGGTGCGGGATGGCAAGTTCTTCGAACCGATCATGGCGCATGGCCTGCAGACCATGTCGATGGGTTATCTCGTCACCGCCAACACCCCGATGGTCTGGCGTGGTCCCATGGCGAGTGGCGCGCTGCAGCAGATGCTGCAGCAGACGCTCTGGCACGATCTCGATTACCTGATCGTCGACATGCCACCGGGCACCGGTGATATCCAGTTGACGCTCGCGCAGAAGGTGCCTGTGAGTGGCGCGGTGATCGTCACCACGCCGCAGGACATCGCGCTCCTCGACTGCCGCAAAGGCATCGAGATGTTCCGCAAGGTCGAGATCCCGGTGCTCGGCGTGGTCGAGAACATGGCGGTGCATATCTGCTCGGCCTGCGGGCATGCGGAGCATCTTTTCGGCGAGGGCGGCGGCGAGCGCATCTCGCAGACCTACGGCGTGCCGCTGCTCGGCGCGCTGCCGCTCGACATCCGCATCCGCGAGCAGACCGATGGCGGCACGCCGACGGTGGTGGCCGAGCCCTCGGGGGCAATCGCTGCCATTTACCGCGACATCGCCCGGCGCACGGCGCTGCAACTCGCGCGCCTGCAGGTCTCGGCACCCGCCCGCGGCCCGGTCATTTCCTTCAGCAACGACTGACAGAAGAGAGACACAACATGGCGATCAAATCCGACCGCTGGATCCGGCGAATGGCGCAGGAGCACGGCATGATCAGCCCCTTCGAGCCCGATCAGGTGCGCCACACCGCCGCGGGCAAGGTCATTTCCTTCGGCACCTCCAGCTACGGCTACGACGTGCGTTGCTCCGAGGAGTTCAAGATCTTCACCAACGTGCACTCTGCCACGGTGGACCCGAAGAACTTCGACCCGAAGAGCTTCGTCGACATCACCGCCGACAGCTGCATCATCCCGCCCAATTCCTTCGCGCTCGCGCGTACGGTCGAATACTTCCGCATCCCGCGCAATGTGCTCACGATCTGCCTTGGCAAATCCACTTATGCGCGCTGCGGGATCATCGTGAACGTCACGCCGCTCGAGCCCGAGTGGGAGGGCCACGTGACGCTCGAGTTCTCGAACACCACCAACCTCCCCGCGAAGATCTACGCGAACGAAGGCGTGGCGCAGATGCTGTTCTTCGAAAGCGACGAGGTCTGCGAGACCTCCTATCGCGACAGGGGCGGAAAGTACCAGGGGCAGACAGGCGTTACCTTGCCGAAGGCCTGAGGTCGCCGCCGCTCCGGATGGCGTGGCTGAAGGGGCAGCCCTATGCTGGCCATCTATGCCGGACCACAGGACGGGATCTGATGCGCAACCCCGTTTCTTCGTGTCTGCTTGCAGCCCTGATGGTGCTTACCGTGCCACCGGGGAGCGCTGCAGGGACACAGCCCTTCGAGCGCACCGAACAACGCGAGCCCTGCGCGGCCTACGCGCCACTGCGACAGCCGCTTTATGGCGATCTTCACGTCCACACGAGGCTCTCGCAGGACGCGTATCTCTCGAGCCAGCGAAACGGCCCTGACGAGGCCTACGCCCATGCCCGGGGCAAGGACATCACGGTGCCGGATGTGGATGGCGAGCAGACCATCAGCGCGAGGCTGCGACGTCCGCTCGATTTCACGGCGGTCACGGATCACTCGGAATTTCTCGGCGCCCTCAGCATCTGCACCACAGATCCGTGGAAGCTCGGTTACTGGGCACCGCATTGCATCCTCACGCGCTCGCAGAATTTCTATGCGCAGTTGCTGGCCGTAGGCTGGTGGTCGACGCTGAAGGGCGAGGACACCGAAACACCCCTTGTCTGCCGGTTGTCGGATTGCACCAGCGCGGCGCTGTCAGCGTGGATGCTGGTGCAGGAGGCCGCCGAGCGTCACTACGATCGCTCGTCGAATTGCGCCTTCACCACATTCGTGGGTTACGAGTACTCGAACGCGCCCGATTTCAGGAATCTCCACCGCAACGTGATCTTCCGGAACGACAAGGTCACGCTCGCACCGATCTCGACCTATGACACCGGTCTGGGCCCCGACAATGTCCCGCGGCTCTGGGACATGCTCGGCAAGCAGTGCCTCGACGCAGGCACCGGCTGTGATGTGCTTGCCATTCCGCACAACTCCAATCTGTCCGGCGGTTTGATGTTCATCGATCCCGCATCGCCACAGGAGGCGCGTGACCGGCTGCGCTACGAGCCTCTCGTGGAGCTCACGCAGCACAAGGGCAGTTCGGAGTGCCGCTTTGATCGCCTGGCTGGCGTGGGTGCCGGCACCACTGACGAACTCTGCGATTTCGAGCAACTGGCCACCGACAACTTGAGCATGCTCGGCTCGGTCCACGGCAAACAGCGCAGTTCACGGGCCGATCCTGTTCCCATCGATGCCTTCGCGCCGCGCAACATGGTGCGCACTGCACTGAAAGACGGTTTACGGCTCGGGCAGCAAAGCGGCATCAACCCCTTCATGCCGGGTTTCATCGGCTCCACCGACACACACTCGGCAACGCCCGGCAGCGTCGATGAAGACCGCTTTGGGGGCCACCTTGGGCGGCGCGATGTGGGGTATCGCGGTCTGCAGGACCACTTCTTCGACAACCCCGGCGGGCTCGCCGTGGTGTGGGCTGAAGAGAACTCGCGTGATGCCATTTTCGCGGCCATGCGGCGTCGCGAAACCTACGCCACCAGCGGCACCCGCCCCACGGTGCGGTTCTTCGCCGGCAGCGATCTGGAGCCCGGGCTGTGCGACGACCCGCAGCTTCTCGCCAAGGGCTATGCGCAGGGCGTGCCTATGGGTGGCGAGATCCGCAGCGCTGGCAAGACCACGCGGATGCGCGTTCTGGTGAGTGCGCAGAAAGATACGGGCACATCCGATGCGCCGGGCAACGATTTGCAGCGGATCCAGATCGTCAAGGGTTGGGTGGATGCCGAGGGGCAAACCCACGAAGAAGTGCTCGACGTGGCGGGTTCCGCACACAATGGCGCCGGTGTGGATACGCGGGACTGCACGCCGACGGGTCTGGGTTCTGCGGCGCTCTGCAGCGTCTGGGAAGACCCGGACTTCGACCCCGCCCGGCCGGCGTTCTATTACGCGCGTGTACTGGAAAACCCGAGTTGTCGCTGGACCACGCATCGGTGCATGGCCTCCGGTGTGAATCCGTTTGCGGAGGATTGCTCTGCGCAGGCAGATGCCGCCGACAGGCTTGCTCATGCTGCCGGTGCCAGCGGGCCCGTGTATGGCAACTGTTGTCTGAATCGCGCCGAGCAGGCCTTCTACTCGCCCGTTATCCAGGAGCGCGCCTGGACCTCGCCGGTGTGGTATCTGCCACCTGCTCCGTAGCCGGTTACTCAGATATCCCGTCCGACTTGCACGCGCAGCGCCAACAGCATGGGCGCCAGCAGCCAGGGCAGGTTGAAGGCGAGGTAGTACGCCGTATTCGGCGGCGGATGCGGCCCCAGAAAGGTCTGGGTGAAATAGAAAAACATGTTGGTGATCGCCGCACCGGAATAGAACAGTGCCAGAGGCCGCAGCCATCCACTCTGGCGCACCAGGCCGATGATCACGGCGAGCAGTGCGGGTGCCTGGAAGAGCCCGTCGAACAGCGTTGCGGCGATCAGGTTCGGCGGCGGATCCAGGTGCGCGGGTTCTTCGGCCACCGCCCATCCATGCAGCCACTGCAGCGGCGGCCAGGGGCTGTCGGCCGAGACCGGAACGCCCAGCCCTTCGGGCAGGCTGAAGAGGAATCCGTAGGCCACCGATACCGAAAAAAACAGCACGAGTCCCAGATCCAGAGGCCTGTTCAGCAGTGGACGTTTCATGGCTTCCTCGCGATGCCACGCACCGTGGCCGGGCTTTGTTTGTCCTAGAAGGCGTGTACCGGCGCACGCGGGCAGGAAGCGTGCGGCCGGCAGCGCATTACTCGGGTCCTCTGGGTCAAACCGTCTCGCCCACTGCCTGCAGTAAGCTCCGCGTGGCGCGTAGTATCGCGCCGGCACGCTCTGCCGCGTCCGGATAGCGCTCCCTGAGTGCCCGCGAGCGTTGCTCGGGGGCCAGCGCCAGCCCCGGTGGCAGCGCTGAGATGAGCCGCTGCAGTGGCAGCTCGCCCTCTCCGGGGAGCAGGCGGCCGTCTATGGCCTCGTGCAGTAGCCCGTCGTAATCCATCTTCGCCAGCTGCGCTGGCGCGTCACAGATCTGGGCGTAGCTGAAGAGGCTTGCCGGCAATCCCTGCAGGTGTTCCGGACTGCCGCCGGAGCGGGCGAGGTGCAGCGCATCGACCAGCAGTTTCGCGCGCGGGTGGTCCACCGCGCGGATCACCTCGAGTGCGGCAGCCAGACTCTTTACCTCGGTGATCGGCAGGAACTCGAAACACGCGTCCAGGCCGCAGCGCTCTGCGATGCGACAGATGCCCTCGAAGCGCCGCTTGGTGGCCTCGAGGTCGGGATCGGAACTCACCACGAGGGCGTTTCGCGCGCCGATCTCGGCCCCGGCTTCCAGCAGACGTTCGTGGTCGGGATTTGCGGCACCGGGATGGATCCACACCACCTCGATATCGAGCGGGATCAG
>JBILEG010000313.1:0-4542 GCA_044352225.1 Pseudomonadales bacterium
GCGCGAGCGACGCAGCCGCGAGCTGAAGCCCGCGCACGAGGAGCATTTGAGACACGGATTCGAACTGCCCACGGACAAGATCGTGTACGAAGTCGCATTGCCGGAGTCGATCACGGTCGCCGAGCTTGCCCAGAAGATGTCGGTCAAATCGACCGCCGTCATCAAGGAGCTCATGAAGATGGGGGTGATGGCCACCATCAACCAGCCCCTCGACCAGGAGACCGCAACGCTGGTCGTCGAGGAAATGGGCCACAAAGCCAAGCTGCTGCGCGATGACGCGCTGGAAGACGACCTGCTCCGCGTCTCGGACGCGGAGGGCACTCCGCTGCCGCGCGCGCCGGTGGTCACTGTCATGGGACACGTGGACCACGGCAAGACCTCGCTGCTCGACTACATCCGCGAAACCCGCGTCGCCAGTGGCGAGGCCGGTGGCATCACGCAGCACATCGGCGCCTATCACGTCGAGACCGGCCACGGCATGGTGACTTTCCTCGATACGCCCGGCCACGCGGCGTTCACCGCCATGCGAGCCCGTGGTGCGAAGAGCACGGACATCGTGATCCTGGTGGTGGCTGCCGACGACGGCGTCATGCCGCAAACCATCGAGGCGATCCAGCACGCCCGCGCCGCGAACGTGCCGCTGGTGGTTGCCGTCAACAAGATGGACAAGCAGAGCGCCGACCCGGAACGCGTGCGCAGCGAGCTTTCGCAGCACGGCGTCATCTCCGAGAAATGGGGCGGTGACACGCAGTTCGCCGAGGTCTCGGCCCACACCGGCCAGGGTATCGACCAACTGCTCGACTCGATTCTTCTCCAGGCCGAAGTGCTCGAACTGAAGGCAGCACGAGACGTAGCCGCGCAGGGCATTGTGATCGAATCCCGCCTCGACAAGGGTCGCGGTTCAGTGGCCTCGCTGCTGGTGCAGCGCGGCGTACTCAAGCCCGGCCAGATCGTGCTCGCGGGCACCTTCTTTGGTCGCGTGCGTGCGATGGTCGATGAGGCCGGCAAGCCGCTCGACGAGGCAGGGCCGTCCATCCCGGTCGAGATCCTCGGCCTCGACGGTACGCCCGATGCGGGCGACCCCTTCATGGTCGTCGAGAGCGAGCGTCAGGCCCGCGAGGTGGCGAGTTCCCGCGAGATCAAGCGTCGCCAGTCCCGCCTTGCCCACCAGAAGGCGGCGAGCCTGGACACCATGTTCGCCGACATCGGCAAGGAAAGCCGCATCCTGAACGTGATGATCAAGACGGATGTGCGCGGCTCGCTGGAAGCCATCCAGTCCGCCTTGCTGGATCTCGGCAACGACGAGGTCAGAGTGAATGTGGTGGCGAGTTCGGTCGGTGGCATCACCGAGACTGACGTCAACCTCGCCCTCACGACCAGTGCCGTGATCTTCGGCTTCAACGTCCGCGCAGATGGCGCCGCTCGGCGTGCGATCGAGCGCGAGGGCGTGGATCTGCGCTACTACAGCGTGATTTACGACCTGATCGACGATGTGAAAAAAGCTCTGGGCGGCATGCTCGCGCCCGAGCGTCGCGAGGAGATTCTCGGCGTGGCCGAGGTACGCGATACCTTCCGCTCGCCCAAGTTCGGCACCGTTGCCGGCTGCATGGTGGTCGAGGGCACGCTGTACCGGAACAAGCCGATCCGCGTATTGCGCGAAAACGTGGTCATTTTCGAGGGCGAACTGGAATCGCTGCGCCGCTTCAAGGACGACGTTGCAGAGGTCCGTGCGGGTTTCGAGTGCGGCATTGGCGTCCGCAATTACAACGACGTGCGCGTGGGCGACAAGATCGAGGTCTACAGCGTGCGCGAGGTCGCCAGGACGCTGTGAGGCGTCACTGGCTGCAGGTGCTCACCGATGGCGCGTGAGTTTGGCCGCACGCAGCGGGTCGCGGACTATCTGCGCCAGGAACTGGCGCGGCTGCTTCAGACCAGCCTGCGTGATCCGCGCATCGGCATGGTGAGCGTGAATGAAGTCGAGGTGAGCCGGGATCTCGCCCATGCCAAGGTTTTCGTGACCTTCATGGAGTGCGATACCGAGGCCGCTGCCAAGGAGCTTCTTGCGGTCCTGAACGGTGCGGCCGGGTTCTTGCGGACGGAAGTCTCGCGCGACGCACGCATGCGGACGGTGCCGAGGCTGCACTTCGTGTACGACGCGTCTGTGACGCGTGGGCGGCGTCTCTCCGACCTCATCGAGCAGGCCGTCGCTGCAGACGAGACCCTCCACGGTGGCGCGGGCGGGGAAGACTGATTGGCCAGACAACGACGTGGCCGGCGCATCGATGGCGTGCTGGTAGTGGACAAGCCGCCGGGGATGACCTCCAACGGCGTGCTGCAACGGGCGAAAGGCATCCTGTTCGCGGCCAAGGCCGGACACACAGGCAGCCTTGACCCTCTGGCGACGGGTGTGTTGCCGCTATGCTTTGGCGAGGCGACCAAGCTCTCCCAGTACCTGCTGGGTGCCGACAAGGAGTACACCACGACGGTTGTGCTGGGTGTGCGCACCGATACTGCCGACGCCGACGGGCAGGAGATCGCCACCTGCAGTGCCGCTGACATCTCGCTCTCCGACGTGGAAGCAGTGCTGCCACGGTTCAGGGGCCTGATACAGCAAGTGCCGCCCATGTATTCGGCGCTGAAGCGCGGTGGTGTGCCCCTCTACGAGTTGGCGCGTCGCGGCGAAGAAGTGGAGCGCGAGGCGCGCGAGGTGACGATCCACGCCCTCGAACTGCTCGGCTTCGATCCCGGTGAGCGGGCAGCGTTGCGGCTCCGGGTGAGGGCCAGCAAAGGCACCTATGTGCGCACGTTGGCCGAGGACATCGGAGCGGCGCTGGGTTGCGGCGCACACGTATCGCAGTTGCGACGTGTGGCCTCCGGGCAGTTCGTCGAGGCCGATGCGGTCTCGCTGGAGCGGCTGCAGCAGTTGCGTGATACCGGGGATTTCGAGGCGCTCGATGCCCTCATGCTTCCCGCCGTGAGGGCCGTGCAACATCTGCCGGCCGTGGTGGTCGCCGAGGCTGGCCTCTTCTACCTTGGTCAGGGTCAGGCGGTGATGGTGGCCAGTGTGCCACCCGAGCGCGGGATGGTTCGCGTCATGGACGCGGACGGTGAATTCAGGGGTGTAGGCGAGATCACAGATGATCGCCGCGTTGCACCCCGACGGATGATGGCCGCGCAGACCGCGCGGTGATCATGCCTGCCGGGAGGGATGGGCCTTCCCGGGGGCAGAAGCGATCCGGCTGCAGATATGCGTGGCCAGGATTCGGTTCAGGGGCGGAGCAATCCGTCGGGCATATTCAACCAGACGAGGAAAACGGAAATGGCACTGACAGTTGAAGAGAAAGCGAACATCGTCAAGGACTACCAGACGGGGGAGAACGACACAGGTTCCCCGGAGGTACAGGTGGCGCTGCTCTCCGCGAACATCGACAAGCTCCAGGGGCACTTCGGCGCCCACAAGAAAGACCACCACTCGCGTCGCGGCCTGATCCGTATGGTCAATCAGCGTCGCAACCTGCTCGACTACCTCAAGCGCAAGGACACCGCCCGCTACGCCGCACTGATCGGCCGGTTGGGTCTGCGTCGCTGAGGCGTTCGCGCAACACACACAACACGGGTCGCACTGCGCACCAAGGTTGATACACGGTCGGGCAGGTGCCCGAGCGCGCAGCGAGCGGCCCCAGAGAGGACATTCACGTGAATCCAGTAAGGAAGACGTTCAAGTACGGTGCGCACACCGTCACGCTTGAGACCGGGCGGGTTGCCCGCCAGGCCACCGGCGCGGTCGTGGTCACCATGGAAAACACCACCGTGCTCTGCACCGTGGTGGGCGCGAAAAGCGCCAAGGAAGGGCAGGATTTCTTCCCGCTCTCCGTGCACTACATCGAGAAGAGCTTCGCGGCGGGCAAGATCCCCGGCGGTTTCTTCAAGCGCGAAGGCCGGCTCTCCGAGAAAGAGACCCTCACCTCCCGCCTGATCGACCGTCCCATCCGTCCGCTGTTCCCCAGCGGCTTCCGCAACGAAGTGCAGGTGCTCTGCACCGTGCTCTCCACCGACCGCAACTCCGATCCGGATATCGCGGCGATGCTCGGCACTTCGGCGGCGATCTCGATCTCGGGCATTCCCTTCGAAGGGCCGATCGGCGGCGCACGCGTGGGCTTCACCGCGGAGTCGGGCTACGTCCTGAACCCCGACTACGAGCAGATGAAAGGTTCGCTGCTCGACATGGTCGTCGCCGGCACCGAAGACGCCGTGCTGATGGTCGAGTCAGAGGCGCAGGAACTCACCGAAGACCAGATGCTGGGCGCAGTGCTCTTCGCCCACCAGGAAATGCAGGCGGCCATCAAGGCCATCAAGGAACTGGCAGCCGAGTGCGGCAAACCGCGCTGGGAAATCGCCGCGGCGTCCGACGACACCGCCCTCACCGACAGCCTGCGCGAGCAGTTCGGCCACGAGATCGGCGAGGCCTACCGCATCACCGAGAAGCAGTCCCGCTACGCCCGCGTCGGCGAGTTGCGCTCAGCCGCCGTTGCTTCCCTTGCT
>JBILEG010000314.1:0-4517 GCA_044352225.1 Pseudomonadales bacterium
CCCCGCCTTCCACATCTGCGACCAGAGCGTGCGCGACACGCTCACCGTGGGCGGCGCCATGCCCGGGCAACCGCTGCCCGACTGGGTGGTGCAGGCCGACACGCTGGATGCGCTGGCCGGCAAACTCGGCATTGACCCTGCGGGCCTTGCCGCAACGGTGCAGCGCTTCAACACCAACGCACGCGCGGGCAAAGACCCGGACTTCCACCGCGGCGAGAGCATCTACGACCGCGGCGGCGAGCCGAACGCCTCGGCCACGCTCGCGCCTGTCGAAAAGGCCCCGTTCTACGGCATTTCCGTAAGCCCCGGCGCGCTCGGCACCTGCGGCGGCCTGCGCGTGAACCGCCACGCGCAGGTGCTGGATGTGTGGGCTGAGCCGATCACGGGGCTCTACGCGAGCGGCAACACTTCGGGCGTGGGCGGGCCGGGCGCGCTCTACGGCGGCGGTGGCGGCACGATCGGGCCGGCGTTGAGTTTTGCGTTCATTGCGGGGAAGGCGTTGACGACCTGAGCCCCGGGTTGACGCTGCCATCCGGCGCGCCGCGCGCAATGAGCAGATACATCACTGGCGTGACAACGCGGGACAAGATCGTGGACGAGATCAACCCACCGATAATCACCCATGCAAGGGGGCCATAAAGACCGGAACTCGAGAGAGCGAGCGGCAGGAGACCGCCGATCGCCGTCACGCTGGTCAGCAGCACAGGCAGGAAACGCACCTCGCCGGCTTCCTCGATGGCTGCAAGCAGCGGCCGGCCAGCCTCACGCAACTGCGTGGTGAAATCGACGAGCAGCAGGCTGTTCTTGATCTCGATCCCGATCAGCGCGACGAAGCCGATGACAGCGGTGTAGCTCAGCGAATTACCGGTGACGAACAAGGCCACCAAGCCCCCCACAAGGCCGAGCGGGATGACGCCGGCCACCACCAGCGTCTCGCGGAAACGGCCGAACTCGATCACCAGCACGGCCAATATGCCGAACACGGCAAGCGCGATGATCGGGCCAAGGCCGCCAAAGCTCTTCGCCGCCGTTTCCGCCTCGCCGCCGATATCGAAGCGATAGCCCTCGGGCATCTTCACCTGTTGCTGAACCGCCTTCACCACCGCAGCGTTCACCTTGGCGGTGAGAAAACCCTCGGCCACCTGGGCATCGACATAGACGACGCGGCTCTGGCGTTCCCGGTTGATGCGCGGCGGCGCCGAATCGAGATAGGGCGTGGCGATCTGGCGCAGTGGCACGGCGCCTGTGCTGCCGGGCAGGTAGATATCGTCGAGCACGGTCACACTGTGGCGATCGGCGAGCGGCAGGCGAACGACGACGTTGTAGCTGTCGCCTTCGACATCGCGGAAACGTCCGGCAGTCTCGCCCGTCAGCGCCAGCCGCAGCGTCCGCCGCGGTGCGCCCGGCGCCACACCCAGCAGGGCGGCCTTGTCACTGTCCAGACCCAGATTGAGTCGCAGCTGGTCGACCGCCACCGGATTCTTGATGTCACGTGTGCCCGGCACCGCGCGCATCACCGCTTCCACCTCGGTGGCCAGGCGTTTCAGGACGTCGAGCTCGGGGCCGATGATCCGCATCTGTATCGGGGCATCGATGGGCGGGCCGTTCTGGAAGACCTTGACGACATATTGCGCATCGGGTGCCGCGGCGAGCTTGGCGCGCAGCCGCTCGACGAGTGCCGGGCCGGCTGTCTTGTCCCAGCGCTTGAGCGTCACCAGCACTTCGCCGATGTTGCTGCGTTGATCAAAGTTGCGCTGGTTGTAGAAGATCTGCGGGTTGCCGCGGCCGATGTTGCTCATCACCGCCTGCACGTCGCCCTCATCTTTCAGGGCGTTTTCCACCACGTCGACAGCGCGGGCCGTCGCGGGAATGGCGCTGCCCTCGCTGGTTGTCACCTGCACCAGGAAATAGGGGGTTTCCGCCGGCGGAAACAGGCTGGAGCCGATCAGCGGCACCAAGCCAAGACCGGAGAAAATCAGCAGCGTCGAAACGCCCATCGCCCGCCATGGGTGCGTCAGGCCCCAGTGCAGTAGCGGTTGGTAGAAGCGGTGAATGCCGCGATTGACCGCCTGCAGGAAGGCGTTGCCGTGCTCGCTTTCCTCCTGCGGCAGGATGCGGCTGGCGAGGAACGGCACGATGGTGAGCGACACGAGCAGCGACGCAGCCACTGTGCCGAGCACCGCCACAGGCAGGCTGCGGGTGAACTTGCCGGCGCCTTCGGGCAGCATCGTGAGCGGCAAGAAGGCAAACAGCAGCACGAAGGTGCAACCGATCACCGCCACCGCAATCTGGCTGGTGCCGTCGATCGCCGCCTGTTGCCGGCTTTTGCCCATGCGCAGGTGGCGGGCGGTGTTCTCCGTCACGACAATGCTGTCATCCACCAGCAGGCCGAGCGCGATGATGAAGCCCGAAATCGCCAGCTGGTTCAGCGTGAAGCCGCTCCAGCCGAGCACCGCCACGCCCATCGCCAGGCTGAGCGGCACCGAGACCATCACCACGATGCTGGCCCGCAAGCCCAGTGGCAGCAGCGTGATCAGCACCAGGCCCAGCGCAATGGCGAAATCCCAGCCCAATTGGTTCAGCTTGCGGGTGATATCGTCGCTCTGGTCAAAGCCGACGATCAGCTGCACATCAGGCGGCAGCAGCGGGCGATAGGCATCGGCCGCTTTCACTGCCGCATCGCGGATGTCGAGCACATTCAATCCGTCCTTCTGGGTCAGGGTCACCCACACCGCGCGCTTGCCGTTGTAGCGGGCAAAATGCGGCTGCTCCTCGTAGGCCCAGCCCACCTCCGCCACGTCCTTCACCCGCACGATGCGGCCATCCTGCGCGCGCACCGGCTCGTCTTTCACCTCATCGATGCTCTTGTAGGCACCACCGGCCTGCACGTTCAGACGCGCATCTCCCGATTGCACGGCGCCGGGCGGCAGATCCTGGCCGCCGCCTTTCAGCGCATCCGTGACGGCGGTGACCGGAATACCCAGCTGCGCCAGCCGTCCGGCATCCAGCGCCACACGCATCTCGGGCTGAGGCAGCCCCCACACCCGCGTCGCTCGCACACCCGGCACACGGTTCAGCCGCTCGCGGAGATCTTTGGCGATCTTCTCCAGCCGGCGATAACTCGCCGTTTCCGATACCAGCGCGAATTGCAGCACGGCGGCTTCTGTGGTGCGGGTTTTCTGGAATTCCAGCCTGGTGAGCGCCGATGGCAGGGTGGAGCGGATGGCGTTCACCTCGCGCACCACCTCGTCATAATTTTTCTCGGCATCACCATCCCAGCTGAACTCGGCGGTGATAACGGCGGTGGAATCGGTGGAGCGCGACTGCACCTTCACGATCCCGTCCAGCCCCTGCACCACGTCCTCGATCGGCTTGGCGATGGTCGACTCCATGTCGGCCGGCTCGGCGCCCGGTACCGTGGCGATGATCAGGATGAACGGCGACGGGAAATGCGGATCAACCGATCGCGGAATGGTCAAAAAAGCAGAGAGTCCCAGCGCGGTCAGCGCCAGGAACACGACCAGTGTGATCTGCCAGCGCTGGATCGCAGCGCGGATGATGGCGTTCACCGGGGCCCCTGTCCGGCCAGTTCCACCACTTGGCCATCGCGCAGCCGGTCAACCCCGGTGGTCACCACTTGGTCACCGGGCTGCAGCCCGCTTGTCACCACCACGCCGGCTGCATCCACATCGCCCAGCATCACCTGCCGCTGCTGCACCCGCCACGTCTGCGGGTCCAGCACGTAGACGAAGCCCTCATCGGCCCGTGCGGAGAACACGGCCGTTGCTGGCACGCTGATCGGTGACCCCGGTTGCGCCGGCCCCAGCACCAGGCGGGCGGTGCCGATCTGGCCCGACGCGAGACGGCTGTCGGGCGGCAGCTTCAGCTCCACGCGGAAGGTGCCGGTGCCATCGTCGCCGCGCGCGCCCACTTCGCTCACCGTCCCCGCGAGCGTTCCCGGGCCCAACGCAGGAATGCGCACGGTAGCTGGCTGGCCCTGACGCACACGCGCCATATCACGGTCCGACAAGGGCAGCCGCAGCACGAAACCTTCGTTCATCTCGCCGATGATCAGCACGGCCTGACCAGGCTGCACGATCTGCCCGGGCTCACCGGGCCGCGCAAGTACCACACCCGCCGCCGGTGCGCGCAGCACCGCCAGGCTCACATCGAAACCGGCCTCCCGCGCGCGCGCCTGCGCCAGCGCCGCTGTCGATCGCGCCCGCTCGACGTCAGACGCCGCCACCCAGCCTTTTTTGAATAGATCCTCGGCGCGTTTGAGTTCCGCCTGTGCCCGCACGACCTCGGCGGCGGCAGAGGCCTGGCTCGCGTCCAGCGCCGTTGTGTCGAGCCGCGCCATCAATTGCCCGGCCGCGACCCGATCGCCCTCACGAACATCGATGGCTGCAATCCGGCCCGGGGAGTTGAAGGCGAGCGGCGTTTCCCGCTTGAGGCGCACGGTGCCGGCCACGTCGAGTTCGGCGGATCCGCTCACCGGCTGCACCGCGACCACCCGC
>JBILEG010000315.1:0-4516 GCA_044352225.1 Pseudomonadales bacterium
CGCGGCGCAAGGCCTCCATGCCCGACGCTTTCTCGTGAGCGAGGCGCCCGCCCGCCTGCGTCTGGGCATCGACGCAGGCGGCACCTTCACCGACGCGGTGCTGCTGGATGCTGCAGACCGCGTCGTGGCCACCGCCAAAAGCCTCACGACCCGTTTCGATCTGTCTGCCGGCATCGGCAATTCCATCGCCAAGCTGCCGCCCGAGCGGCTGGCAGAGGTGGTGCTCGTGTCGCTCTCCACCACGCTCACCACCAACGCGGTGGTCGAGGGCAAGGGTTCGCCCGTGTGCGCGCTGCTCGCGGGCTACGACGCCCTGCAGGTCAAGAACAGCGGCCTTGCGGATCTGCTCGGCGTGGAGCGCGTGGTGCAGGTCTCTGGTGGTCACGAGGCCGATGGCCGCGAGAGCTGTCCGCTCGATCTGGAGGCCGCGCGCGAGGCGATACTGAAGCAGGCGCCGAAAGTCGCGGCCTTTGCGATCTCTGCCACCTTCGGCGTACGCAACCCCGCGCATGAACTGGCGCTCCGCGCTCTGGTGCGCGAACTCTGCGACCGTCCCGTCACCTGCGGCCACGAACTCGCCTCGAGCCTCGGTGCGCCGCGACGCGCGCTCACCGCCGCGCTGAACGCCCGCATGATCTCGCACGTGACGGCGCTGATCGCCTCCGTCGAGGCCACGCTAGCGCGCTTCGACATCCACGCGCCGCTGATGATGGTGAAGGGCGACGGCTCGATCACCAGCGCCGCGAGCGCACTGCAGCGCCCCGTCGGCACCGTGCTCTCCGGGCCCGCGGCGAGCGTGATCGGCGCCTGCGCGCTGAGCGGTCGGCAAGACGGCGTGGTCGCCGACATGGGTGGCACCACCACCGACATCGCCATCGTGCGCAACGGCCGCCCTGCGCTTGCCTTCGACGGTGCGATGATCGGCGGCTGGCGCCCGATGGTCGAAGCGGTGCGCGTCTATGCCATCGGCCTGGGCGGCGATTCCGAACTGCGTTTCGAAGGCAGCGGCGCGGGCAACATCCTGATCGGGCCGCGCCGCGTGGTGCCGCTGAGCCTGCTCGGGCACCTGCACCCGTGGACCATCGAGGTGCTGGAGCGCCAGGGCAAGGAATCCCCGCACCCCAGCCAGGCGCGTTTCGGCCTGCGCCTGCAGGCAGACGAGTCCCTGCTCTCGCAACTCTCCCCTGCCGAGGAAGTCGCCTGGGAGAAACTCTGCGCCGGTCCCGTCGACATCGAACGCGCGAACGTGGGCGATCGTCCGCTCGCGCGTGCCGTGGCCAAGCTCGAGCGCAAGGGCCTCGCGATCTACAGCGGCTTCACGCCCACCGATGCAGCCCACGTGCTTGGCATGTCCAGCCACTGGAGCAGCGAGGCCGCGCTCAAGGGCGCGCTCGTCTGGTCACGCCAGATGCGCCAGTTGCACGGCTACGGGCGCTGGTCCGATGGCGACCCGCGGGGCCCTGCACAAAAAGTCTTCGAGGCGGTGGTGGACGCGATCTGCCACAAGCTGATCGAGGCCGGCCTGAACGATGCGGGCCACATGAACGAACAGAACGCCTCACGCGTGGCGCGCCTGCTCGCCGCCATGGTGCTGGAGCGCGGGCGCCGTCCGGAAGAAACACCGACACCGGTGTTCGATCTGCGTTTCGCAGGAGATCTTCCGCTGGTCGCGGTCGGCGCACCGGCTGCGAGCTGGTACCCGGGCGTCTCGCGCGCGCTGGGTGTAGACCTTGCCGTGCCCACGCACGGTGACGTGGCGAACGCCGTGGGCGCGGTGCTGGGCATCGTGAGCCAGCGCGTGCACCTCACGGTCACGCAGCCGCAACGCGGTGTCTTCCGCGTCTTCACCAATGCGGGGCCGCGTGATTTCGCCGCCCTGCCCGAGGCCATTGCTTTCGCCCGCGAGGTCGCGACGCAAGAGGCCACCGCGCTCGCCGTCGAAGCAGGCGCTGGCGACATCCGTGTCGACATCCATATCGACGACACCAGCGCGCAGGACGACGCCAACAACAGCGTGTTCTTCGAGGCCCGCGTGAGCGCGGACGCCACGGGCAAGCCGCGGGAAGCGGTGCGGTGAAGCCGATCGTCCGCCGGCTGGAAGACCAGCCCTGGGACGCGTGGCCGCCATCACAACAGGCAGAGCGCGGCGCACTGCGCTGGCGTGACCTTTTTGCGGGAAACCCCGAAGACGGGGCCAATGTCACGCTCGGCATCGCTACCCTGCGTCGCGGCGAAACGCTCGAACCCCACCGCCACTCCGAACCCGAGACCTACTACACGCTCGCGGGCCGCGGTATCGTGACGATCGATGGCGTGGCGCATACCGTGACACCGGGAACGGCGATCTTCATTCCCGGCGACGCCGAACACGCCATCCGCAACGACCACGACGAGACGCTCGAGATCCTCTACGTCTTCGCCGTCTCCGATTTCAACCAGGTGGTCTACCGCTTCTGACCGAGGGCTTAACCATGGATTTCGCGCTGTCCGAAGAACAACGGCTCATCATCGAGACCACGCATGATTTCGTGGTGAACGAGCTCTACCCGCACGAGGCCGAGATCGAAGAGACCGGCGTGTTGCGCACGGAGCTGCGCGACGAGATCAAGCAGAAGGCCATTACCGCCGGGCTCTACGCGGCGAACATGCCGGCCGAGGCCGGCGGCGCGGGCTTGGACACCCTCACCTGGGTGCTCTACGAAAAAGAACTCGGCCGCGCGAACTACGCCCTGCACTGGACCTGCGTGGGCCGCCCCTCGAACATCCTGATGGCCTGCCGCGGCGAGCAACGCGAGAAGTACCTCTTCCCCGCCGTACGCGGCGAGATCGCCGACTGCCTCGCCATGACCGAACCCGATGTGGGCTCGGATCTGCGCGGCATGAAGACCTTCGCGCGCAAGGACGGCGACGACTACGTCATCAACGGCGTGAAGCACTTCATCAGTCACGCCGAGGAAGCCGCGTTCACGGTGCTGTTCGCGGCCACCGGCGAGGAAGACACCTCGCACGGCAAGAAGAAACTGATCACCGCTTTCCTCGTCGACAAGGGCACACCCGGCTTCACGGTGCGCAACGGCTACCGCAACGTCTCGCATCGCGGCTACACCAACGCCATCCTCGAGTTCAACGACTGCCGCATCCACAAGTCCCAGATCCTGGGCGAAGAACACCGCGGCTTCGAGGTGGCGAACGAATGGCTGGGCGCCACGCGTCTGCAGGTGGCCGCCACCTGTCTCGGCCGCGCCGAACGCGCACTCGAGCACGCCAAACAGTGGGCCGTTGACCGCAAGCAGTTCGGGCAGCAGATCGGCAAGTTCCAGGGCGTGTCGTTCAAGCTCGCCGACATGGCGCTGGAACTCAAAGCCGCCGAACTGCTCACGCTGGAAGCCGCGTGGAAGTTCGATCAAGGCACGGTCACCGACATGGACATGGCGATGGCCAAACTGAAGGCCACCGAGATGCTCGCCTTCGTGGCAGACGAGGCCATACAGATCCACGGCGGCATGGGGCTGATGTCGGACCTGCCGCTCGAGCGCATCTGGCGTGACGCGCGCGTCGAACGCATCTGGGAGGGCACCTCCGAGATCCAGCGCCACATCATCTCGCGCGCGCTGCTGCGGCCGCTGGGCGGCTGAGCAGGCGGATCGCCACATGAGCCACGAACTCCACCGACTCCTGAACCCGACATCCATCGTCTTCGTAGGTGGCGGCGAGTGCGCCATCGCGATCCAGCGTTGCCGCGAATACGGCTTCCCCGGCACGATCCACGCGGTGAATCCGCGCCGCGCGGAACTTGGCGGCATTGCGACAGTGGCAAGCGTAGAGGACATCGAAGGCCCCATCGACGCAGCCTTTGTGGCGGTGAAGCGCGAGCCCACCATCGAGGTGGTACGTGCGCTGCGCGCGAAGGGCTGCGGTGGTGCCGTGATCTATGCCTCGGGCTTCGCCGAAACCGGCGAGAGCGCACTGCAGGAAGAACTCCTCGTCGCAGCCGACGGCATGCCTCTGGTCGGCCCCAACTGCTACGGCTACGTGAACGGCCTCTCGCGCGCGGCACTGTGGCCCGACGAGCACGGCATCGCCGCCTGCGAGAGCGGTGTGGCCATCGTCACGCAATCAGGCAACATCGCCTGCAACCTCACGATGACGCGACGCGGCCTGCCGCTCGCGCTGGTCTGTGCCATCGGCAACCAGGCCGATGTGGACATGGCGCGCATGGTCGAGGCACTGGCTGCGGATCCGCGCATCACGGCGATCGGTCTGCACATCGAGGGCCTGCGCGACGTGGCGGCCTTCGACCGCGCGGCGCGGACGGCACGCGCGGCGCGCAAACCGCTGGTGGCGCTGAAGACCGGCCGCTCGGAGCAAGGCGCGCGGGTGACGATGAGCCACACCTCGTCTCTCTCGGGCAGCGACGCTCTCTACTCGGCGTTCTTTGCGCGGCACGGCATCGCGCGCGTGGACACGGTCAGCGCCTTCGTCGAGACGCTGAAGTTCCTGCATTTCGGCGGCCCCA
>JBILEG010000316.1:0-4506 GCA_044352225.1 Pseudomonadales bacterium
CCCTGGGCTTCCTGCCCGACTTCACCCCTGCCGACCTCAGCCGCCGGCTCTATGCCCTGCTGGCCGCCAATGGCATGGACGACGGTGTGCACATCCGGCTGATGGTTTCCCGAGGGGTCAAGTCCACTCCCTATCAGGACCCGCGGCTCACCATCACCCCGCCCACCGTGGTGATCATCCCCGAGTACAAGCTGCCGAAGCCCGAGACCCTTGCCCAAGGTGTAAGCCTCTACACCGTTTATACACGCCGCGGGTACCCGGATGTGCAGGACCCGGTGCTGAACACCCACTCGAAGCTCAATTGCATCGTCGCCTGCATGCAGGCCGCGCGCGCAGGCGCGGACGAGGCCCTGATGCTGGACCCGCACGGCTTCGTGGCCACCTGCAACTCCACGCATTTTTTCATCGTGCGCCGCGGCGAGATCTGGACCTCCAGCGGCAACTACTGCCTGGACGGCATCACCCGGGGAAAAGTGCTGCAGCTTGGACGTGCGCTGGAGATCTCCGTCCGGGAGAAAAGCTTCTCCCTGCACGATGTCTACAACGCCGAGGAAGCCTTCGTGACGGGCACCTTCGCGGGGCTGGTGCCGGTGCGGGAAGTCGACTCGCACCCCATCGGCCAGGGGCATGCCCGGCCGGTGATCGCGCGCCTGCAGGCCGCCTACCGCGAGGCCGTCGCCCATTACATCCAGCACGTGGGGCCTGCCCATGCCCGCTGAGACCGCCGCGCCGCTGCGCATCGCGATGTGGTCCGGGCCGCGGAACATCTCCACGGCCATGATGAGGTCCTTCGGCAACCGGTCCGACTGCACGGTGGTCGACGAACCTTTCTATGGCTACTACTTGAAGGCCACTGGCTCCGTGCACCCCGGGCGCGAGGAGATCATCGCCAGCATGGACTGCGACTGGCGCAGCGTTGCCCGCACCATGACCGAAGGCGCCGTGCCCACCCCTGTGCAGTACCAGAAACAGCTCACCCACCAGATGTTGCCCGAGGTGGATCCGGGCTTCACCGACACCCTGCTCAACTGCTTTCTGGTGCGCGATCCATCGCGGATGATCGTCTCTTACGCCAAGGTCAGACCCGACTTCGCGCTTCATGAGCTCGGGCTCCCCCAGCAACTGGCCATCTACAGGTACGTGGCCGCCCGCGCCCCGCGCGCGCCGCTGGTGGTCGATGCCGTCGAGGTGCTCTCGGATCCGCGCGCTGCACTCGGCCGGATCTGCGCCCACGCGGGCATTCCGTTCCTGGATGCGATGCTCCACTGGCCGCCGGGCCGGCGGGAGACCGATGGTGTCTGGGCGCCCCACTGGTACGCGGCGGTCGAGGCCTCTACGGGCTTTGAGCCGCCGCCCGTAGGGACGGTCGAGGTGCCGGCCCGCTACCGGGCCATGCTCGATGAAGCGAGTGGCATTTACGCCGAGATGCGGGCGCTCAATCCGTAACGTCCCCATCACAAATTGCCAACTACTCCCACACGGCGCTTCGGCCTTGCCATCGGCCTGCAACCCGCTGCTATATTCCGGCCACGATCGACGGTCCTCACGCCAGTCGGTGCTGTCTGTCCGTGCACGGCAAGGGGTTTTTCCGTGTGCGGCCGGGGATCTTCCGGAAGGTCTCCTGCGTAGAAGGCGCCAGCTGGCAGGGCGGGGAAGACCCGGAACAGGGTTCTCTCCCAAGACCATCAAACCGATCGATTCCAATCAGAAACCATAGGGGATTCAACATGCTGCAGAAGAAACCACTGTCGCTGGCCGTGAGCGCCGCGCTGGGTCTTGGTGCTCTCGTTCTCTCGGCGCCCGGCTTTGCCCAGGACGCCGCACAGGGCCTCGAGGAAGTCGTAGTCACCGGTTCGCGTATCCAGAAAGCGAACCTGATCACCTCCAGCCCGGTCACTCAGATCGATTCCGAGCAACTCACGCTCACGGGTCTGAACCGCATTGAGGATGCTCTGCAGTCCTTGCCTCAGGTGTTTCTGAACCAGGATTCCGGCCAGTCGATCGAGGCCAACGGCACCGCGACGCTGGAACTGCGCAACCTCGGCATCGAGCGCACCCTCGTCCTCGTCGATGGCAAGCGGCTCCCGATCAGTTCGCCCTCAGCCGGCGCTGGCGCTGACCTGAACTTCATCCCCAGCCAGTTGGTCAAGCGCGTCGAAGTGCTGACGGGTGGCGCGTCTTCGACCTACGGATCGGACGCGGTCGCCGGCGTTGTCAACTTCATCATGATCGACGACTTCGAAGGCGTGAAGCTCGATTACCAGTTCAGCCGCTATCGCCATGACAACAGTGGCAATTTCGTGGCCGATGGCTCAAAGGCACGGGGTTTCGAAGTTCCCGAAGGCGTCTCCAGCGATGGAGACATCTCGGATGCCACCTTCATGATCGGCGGCAACATCAACGAAGACCGGGGCAACATCACCGCCTACGCCACCTACCGCAAGATCGAAGCAATCGAGCAGCGCCAGCGTGACACCAGCTCCTGCGCGATCAGGATCCGGGCCTCGGGTACCAGCTGTGGCGGCTCGGGAACGAACGCTGCCGGTACGTTCTACTTCGAGAACGACGGGTACTCCGACACCTACTACGTCGACGGGAATGAGCTCGTGGCAGGGCAGGGTCCGCTTTACAACTTTGCGGGGCCCAGTTACTCGCAGCGTCCGGACGAGCGCTACACCCTTGGTGCCTTCGCGCATTACGAGGTCAACGAACACGTCGAGGTCTACTCCCAACTGATGTTCATGGACGATCGCTCCGTGGCGCAGTTCGGCCCGGCAGGCATTTTCTTTGACGGCGGTTTCTCCGTTAACTGCGACAACCCCTACCTGTCCGCGCAGCAGTCCGCGACCATCGGCTGCTCAGACCCCAGCGATGTGATCGGCATGTACGTGGGCCGACGCAACATCGAAGGCGGCCCGCGCTTCGGTGATCTTCGCCACTCGACCTACCGCGGCGTCTTCGGCCTCCGGGGCGACATCAACGACAACTGGCAATACGACGTTTCCTACCAGTACGCCGAAGTCGACATGCGTAACCGCAACGGCAACTACTTCGACACGACCAAGGCAAAAGAAGCGATCCTTGCCGTGCGTGATGGCGGCCAGATCGTCTGCTCCTCGGGTAACCCCGATTGCTCGCCTTACAACATCTGGTCAACCGGTGGTGTGAGCCCCGAGGCCACGGCTTACCTGGCCCAGCAGTACTTCGAGCGTGGCACCACGGACCAGACCGTCTTCACCGCCTACGTGTCCGGTAATCTTGCGGACTACGGCATCAAGCTGCCCTCCGCCGAGAACGGTGTATCGGTTGTTCTGGGCGTCGAGAAGCGCGACGAGAACCTCGACTACATGCCCGATGACCTTGCACAGGCAGGTTCCGTGGGTGGTTTGTCGGCGGCGCTGGAGCCCGTTTCGGGCGGATACGGCGTTGCTGAATGGTTCGCGGAAGCCAGCATTCCCCTCATCGAAGGCAAAGATTTCTTCAAGGAACTCGTCCTTGATCTGGGGTATCGCTATTCGGACTACGACACCGATGTCCTGACCGACACCTACAAGGTCGCCGCGGGCTGGGCGATCAACGATCAGGTCAAGCTGCGCGGCAGCTACCAGCGTGCGGTTCGTGCGCCCAACATCACGGAACTGTTCGCGCCCCAGAGCGGCGGATTGTTTGCCATGGCAAACGATCCCTGCGCAGACGTCGATCCGGCCACCGGCCTGAGCGGCGCGGGTTATTCCTTCGAGGAGTGCGCACGTAGCGGCGTGACGCAAGCTGTATGGGATGCAGGTGGCCCCTCCAGCTCCCCCGCCCAGCAGTACAACTCCTGGGGTGGTGGCTCCACCGAGCTTGATCCCGAGGAATCCGACACCTGGTCCGCCGGTTTCATCCTGACGCCTGGCTTCGCGGAAGGCCTCGTCGTCAGTCTGGACTGGTACGACATCAAGGTAGACGGTGCGATCAGCGCTATTGACGCCGAGACGGCTCTGACGCTCTGCATCGAGAGCAGCCAGTTCTGCGACAAGGTGAACCGTGGCGTGCGCGACTCGCTCTGGCTGGGCAACTCCAGCCTCACCAACGGCGTGACCGAGCTTGACGATAACATCGGGTTCTTCCGCGTGAAGGGCTTCGACATCGAGGCCAGCTACAGCTTCGATGTGGCGGACTACGGCACCGTGAACGTCGCCACCCAGCTCGGGATCATCGACAGCTATGAGTACCAGCCCTACGACGGGGCCGAGATCATCGAGTGCCAGGGCGTATACGGCGGATCCTGCGGCACCCCGCTGCCGGAACTGCGTAACCGCTTCACCACGACCTGGATGACGCCGTGGGATGTGACCCTCAACCTGACGTGGCGCTTCCTCGACAAAGTCGATCAGATCTCCACTGCACTGCCCAACATTCCCGTCGAGATCGACTCCCAGAGCTACTTCGACCTTGCTGGTACCTGGACTGTCACCGACTATGCCTCGGTACGGCTCGGTGTGAACAACCTGCTGGATGAAGAAG
>JBILEG010000317.1:0-4480 GCA_044352225.1 Pseudomonadales bacterium
CACGGCGCGGAGAGCGCGAGGCACGCACACGCCAGCAGCCCGGCGCGCAGACGACGCGAGGGCCTAATCCGTATCGACAGACGGGGGCCGTCCATAGCCCTGAATGTGCTCCACGATCGCGGTGAGTGAGGGGTCCGGGACCGGGTAACGGTTCACCAGCCAGTCGAAGATATCCGTGTCCTCCTCCCGCAGCAAGGCGCGATAGGCTTCCTGCGCGTCCGCATCGAGGTCCGGATAGACCGCCTCGGCGAAGGGGGCGAGCAGCAGGTCGAGTTCGAGCATGCCGCGCCGGCTATGCCAGCAGACGCGGCGGTTCTCTGCAGACGTATCCACCTGCGGTACTCCGGATGGTCGGGGACGTGGCTATCATACGCGCGTCCCCGACATCCGGCCCTCAGCATGACTGCACCGACCACGATCACCGCTGCGCCCTGCTTCACGACGCTCGCGTGTTTCGGCTTTCTCGCGCTGGAAGGCGCGCGCGCGATCGACTTCCTGCAAGGACAACTGACCTGCGATCTGCGGCAGGCATCCGCGGGGCACGCGGTCTCTGGCGCATGGTGCACGCCCAAGGGGCGCGTGATCTGCAGTCTCGTGGCATGGCCGCAGGCCGCGGATCGCGTGATCCTACGTCTGCACGGAGATCTTGCAGAGAGCACCGCAGCGCAACTGTCGAAGTACGCAGCACTGTCGCGGGTGCGGATCGCGCCGGTGGCGCTGCGCTGCGTGGGACTACTCCGCGCGGACGAGGCAGCCTTCGATCAGCTGGAGCTGCCGCACCCCGCAGGCGCAGGCGATGTGATCGCGATCGGGCAGGGCGCCGTGCTGCGCGCCGATGCCGCTGGCCTGCGTCATGAACTGTGGCTCCCCGAGGACGTGGCGGAGACCTGGCTGCAGCGCCTGCGCGCCGTGCTTGCGGAGGGTACCGGTAACGACTGGACCCTGGCGCTGGTGCGCGCGGGCATAGCCGAGATCAGGGCCGCGACCCGGGAACTCTTCCTCCCCCAGATGCTCGGCTACGACACCGACGCGCGGGTGAGTTTCCGCAAGGGCTGCTACACGGGCCAGGAGATCGTGGCGCGCGCCCACTACAAGGGTGGCGTGAAGCGTCATCTGCAGCGCCTGCTCGGTCGCGGGCAGCCCCCGGCGCCGGGGAGCGCGCTGGAGAGAGCGGGCGTGAGCGCCGGAACCATCGTCGAGTCGGCCGCGAGTGCGGAGGGCTGCTGCGAGGTGCTGGCCGTGATCGCGGATGATCACGCCACGCCTGCCAGCGACACGCCCTTGCTCGCGGGCGGGCTGGAATTGCATTTGCCGGCGTGATCACGCGATCGGTATGATATCGGCGCGCCAGCCGGGCTCTCCCTGCACACGCACACCGAGGATCCGGCATGTCACTCCCGATCGACGACGTTCGCGCAGAACTGATCGACGCGATCCACAACAACCGCATCGTGCTGCCCACCCTCCCTGAAGTGGCACTGCGCATCCGCGACGCCGCCGAGAACCCTGACACCGACGTCGCATCCTTCGCGAAGGAGCTCGGCTTCGATGCCGCCATTTCCGCTCGTGTGATGCGGGTGGCGAACAGCCCCCTGATGCGGGGTGGGGCAAAGGTGACGGACGTCAAAGCCGCCACGGCGCGTATCGGGATCCAGTACGCCTGCAACCTGGCGGTGGGGCTTGCGATGGAGCAGATGTTCCAGGCCACCTCCGACGCCGTCGATGAGCGCATGCGCCAGATCTGGACCCACAGCACGGAGGTGGCCGGGATCAGCGCGGTGCTGGCCCGCAACTACACGCGTCTCAAACCCGACCAGGCCACCCTCGCGGGCCTGGTGCACAAGATCGGCGCCTTGCCGATCCTGCGCTTCGCCGAAGAAGACCGGCACCTGCTGAAAGACCTCCACGCCCTCGATGCATTGATCGATGCGCTGCACGGCGAGATCGGCAAGCTGATTCTGGACACCTGGGGCTTTCCCCCGGAGATCGCCAGCGTTCCCATGGCCTATCTCGATTTCGCACGCAAGCCACCCGCCGTGGATTTCGCGGATATCGTGATGGTCGCGAACCTGCAGAGCTACATGGGTTCCGAGCACCCGCTGGGGCGCGTCGACTGGAACACCGTGAGCGCCTTCGGGCGCATCGGGCTCGACCCGAACGTGAACAGCATGGACGTCGAGGATCTGAGCGAAGCGATGACAGCGAGCATCGCCGCGCTCCAGTAATCAGCCTTCCCCCGGCCCCCACGCGACAGGGCTCTGACCGTTCTGTTCCAGATAGCGATTGGCACTCGAAAAGTGCCCGTTGCCGATGAACCCCCGATAGGCAGAGAGAGGCGAGGGGTGTGGTGACACCAGCACCAGATGCCGGCTGCGGTCCACGATGCGTCCCTTGCGTTCCGCATAACTGCCCCAGAGCAGGAACACCAGATGTTCGCGGCGCGCGCTCAGCACCTCCACCACGCGATCGGTGAAGCGCTCCCACCCCTTGCCCTGGTGTGAGGCGGCCCTGCCCTGCTCCACCGTGAGCACGCTGTTCAGCAAGAGCACGCCCTGCTCCGCCCAGTGCGACAGACAGCCATGCGCCGGACGCGGGAGCCCGAGATCACGCTCGAGTTCGGCAAAGACGTTGAGCAGGGAGGGCGGCGGCGCAACCCCGGGCGGCACGGAAAAACACAGCCCGTGCGCCTGCCCCGGCCCGTGATACGGGTCCTGCCCGAGGATCACGACTTTCACCTTGTGGAAGGGTGTGGCACGGAAGGCGGCGAACCAGTTGGCGGCCTCGGGGTAGATCTGCACGCCGCGGCGCCTCTCGGCGAGCAGGAAGGTGCGCAGTTCCTGCATGTAGGGCTGCTCGAACTCGGCCCCGAGCTCGGCGAGCCAGCCAGGCTCGAGATCTATGCGCCGTTCACCGCCGGACATGCAGCGCCCGCTCAGCGTTCATCCGGCACGCCGAAACGGGCCTGGTAGTCCGCGAAGAGCGCGCGCTCGCGGGCCTGGAAATCGGCATCGCCCGCCTCGTAGCGGTGCACGCCGAATTTTCCCTTGGGTTTGGCGGCGATGTAGGCCTGCATGCGTGCCGCGGCTTCCTCGCCCAGCGTGCTGCCAAGGCGCCGGTAGAGTTCGCTCACGGCGGCAAGTGGATCGTCCATCAGGTCCTGGTAGCGGGAATCGGCCACGCGCGCGGCGGGCACCACGCCCTCCTCGCGCTGGCGCATCACATTCGCAAGGCGCGAGGCGGTGGCGGAACCCATGATCAGGTCCTCGAAGGCCGAGGAATCGAAGGCCTTGTCGCTGCGCATCCAGTAGAGGCAACCCAGGAGGTTGGTGGCCGAGGCCATGCACTTCAGCGGATCGCGGTGCGTCTGGACCACGCGCGCGTCGGGGTAGGTGGCGAAGAGCGTCGGCAAGTGGCCCAGATGGTTGGGCGCCTTCAGCAGCCAGCGCGTGTTGCCGCCGCTCTGCCACTGCAGGAGCTTCAGCACACGGCGGTGGTAGCGGTAAGCGAGGTCCCAGTCGTGCGTGAACAACCAGGCGTCGTAGGAAGGCGTCTGCTGCAGCGCAGGGAAGTGCTCGCTCAGGAAGGTGTTCGCCATGATCATGCCGCACTCCGAGGGAATCCGACCGCCCATCTCGTGCATCGATGCGTAGGCGGGCACCACGCGCGCCCACTGCGTCACGAGATGATCCGCACGGCGGATGCGGTCGGCGACATCCCCGGCCGTGGCGGTGGCCGGCGGCGGGCAGGAATAGAGCAGCATCCAGGTCTCGGGAATGGCGAACTGCGGGTCCTGCGCCAGCAGTTCGAAGAGAATCGAGGTGCCGGAGCGCGGGAGGCCCGCGATGAACAGGGGCTCGCGGATCTGCTCCTCGTCGATCTCCGGGTGACGGCGGTAGCAGTCCTCGATCTGCAAGCGGTTCTGCAGGAAGACGAGCATCTCGGCGCGGCACATCAGCCGCCCGGTGAGAGTGAGTTCCGCCTCTTCGTCGAGAGCACGCACCAGCACACGGAAAGGCTCTTCCCAGCCGGGCTCGCCGAAATCGGCAAGGCCGGTGGAACGCGTGGCAGTGGCGATCAGGCTCTCTGCGTCGAGCGGCACCATGGCGCGGATATCCATGCCCCGGCCTTCGGCATTCAGCGCCTCCACCCAGTCCGCGCGTGCAGGCGGAACCCAGCTCTCGCGGCGATCGTCGCTGGCAGTCATGGCGCCCCCCGCAGGCTCAGGATTCGTGGGCCTCGTCGATGTTGGGCGCGAAGAGTTCCATGCCCTCGGGCACGCTGACGCAGCCCTCGTCCCAGAAGGCCCGCGCGTGCGCGATCAGGCCGTCGTCGTTCACCTTGAAGTAGTCGACCACAGAGAGGTCCAAGCCCTTGTTCTCGGCGGGGATGCGCACCTGCATGGTGAAGCGCAAGACGCCCTCGTCGCCATTGGCGATGATCTGGTCGATGCGCGGCAGGATGGTGCGGCCCTGTTCGGCGC